>NZ_JAILWM010000002.1 GCF_025698945.1 Nitrosopumilus sp. | reverse complement strand
AAACAGCATTCCTGTTGTAGGCGACTGGGATGGCGATGGTCGTGATGACATTGGAACATTCAACTCTGATGGTAGATGGCACTTACGCGACCTTGATACTGGAACTTACTATACCCCTCAATTCTTGTGGGGTTCAGCAGGAAGCATTCCTCTGATAGGTGACTGGAATGGTGATTCATTTGCCAACGTTGCTACTGTGTCAGCAGTATCTGCAAAGTTTGTTGGAGGAGAAATAATTGCACAACCTCAACCGGTAGTTGGAGTCTTTAATGCAACAGCAGTTACACCTGAAATTTGTACTGACTTTAATACCGATGGTGTTTGTGCATCTTGGATTCAGCAAAATGTGGGCCTGACCATTGAGAAAGATGGTGCAGTATATACTGAAACATGTAACAGCGCAGATACAGGTCTTTCAAACAGAAATGATGCTGACTGTCCATCTTCAGATGCAGTTGATGTATTCGTTGAGATAGACTGGATGACAAACAGAGCACCATCACAAGATGCAATTGATCAAGTAGTAGAAGCATTTGCAAACTCACCATTGATTAACAATAACGGAGATACTGGTGTAAACTTGCATGTTCTAGTTGATGAGGAGATTCCATTCCATCCGCTAATTCGCTGGGAGGAAAACACTGTTGGAAATGAACCATCATTTGCTGATCTAAAGTCTGCATACTTTGGAAACTCTACTCAAAGAGATGCAGGACAAGAGACTTTGGCACTAAAGGCCCAAGTGTATCGATATGTTATTTTCCTTAACCAGTTAGCCGAAGATCCACTTTCATCAGGTGTTGCCGAAATTGGTGGAAACGATATTGCAATATCTATGGGATCATTTTCAGGACAAGCAGGAACTGTTGATGAGCAGGCAGGAACATTAATGCATGAACTAGGTCATACCTTAGGTCTAAAACATGGTGGAGATGATAATCTAAACTGCAAACCAAACTATCACAGTGTCATGAACTACAACTTCCAGTTCCCAGAGACTAGAATTGGAGGAGTTGATGTTGATACAAACAGACCTTTGGACTTTTCACGAGATACATTGCCATCATTAGAAGAAACATCTATTGATGAAAATCTAGGTGTTGTTGTAACTCCTGGAGATGAATTTTATCTACAAACAGTAGTTGGCGGAATACTTGCAGATGGCTCAAAACCACCTACCCAAATAATTCCTACAGGTACTCCATTTGACTTTAACAGAAACGGTCCAAACACTGATTCAGGATTTGCACAAAATGTTCACTATAGAGAAGAGATCTCAGGATGCCAGGACGAATCAATTACAACACTTGAAGGATTTGATGACTGGAGCAGCATCGATGTTAACTTTAGAGATGATGTAAACTTCCTCTATGGTGACAGAGTTCACACATCAATATTTGCATTAAATGAATTCAAATCAACTGATACAGTAATCGAATCTACTGCAGCCCCTGATGTTGATACACAAAAACCATCAGCATTTGATGCAAGATTCATCACAAGAAATATTCAAGATGCTGTAAATCTTACACTTTCAGGATCTTCTGCTGTAGGGGTGGATATGCAGTTTAACATTATTACACAACCTGTAAAAGGAACGCTTGGTGCAATAACTATCAATCCTGATGGAACAACTGCAAATGTAATATATTCTCCTGATACGTTTGATGGCAACGACTCGTTTACATATAGTGTTACAACACTAGTTGATGGATTACCAATCACAAGTAATCCTGCAACAGTTGATACTGTATTGAATACACCACCTGTGGCAGAAGATGTTGAGGTAGATATGCAAACCGACTCTTCTGCTATTGTGATCTTGTCTGCATCTGATGCTGAAAGCAATGTACTTAATATTATAATAAAATCACAACCCTTGCATGGAAAGCTGACAGAATTTGTACAAACAGGATATACTGCAACTATGACTTATACTCCAGATCCTGGATTTGCAGGAACTGATTCCTTTACTTTCATTGCAAGAGATGGACTTGAGGCAAGCAACATTGCAACAGCATCAATTAACGTTAGTAACATTGTAGATACTGACGGAGATGGAGTTGGAGATGAGGAAGATAACTGTCCACTTGTTGCAAATCCTGAACAAGAAGATTCTGACAGTGATGGACTAGGTGATGCATGTGATGTGGTTGTTCCTCAGGAAATTATTCTGGATCTAATTTCTGCAATAGATTCACTGTCAGGTGACATTAATGGCATTGGTTCTCCATTAGGTGATGCAATATTATTGCTAGAAGATGAAAACCCAAATAATGATGTTGCAGTATGTGGTAAGGTCAATGCTGTAGAAAACCAAATCAACGCAAAGATAGGAAAGAAGAATGGATTGCTACAAGAAGATGCAGATGTCTTACTAGAATTGATATCTGATGCAAAGTCGTCTCTTGGATGTCAATAAAAATAATTTGAAAATCACCTAATCTTAATTCCACAAGATTATTCTAATTTTAATTCAAGACATCATTTACCGTATAATATTTTCAATTTTATACAATTTCCAATACTTTAAAAAAAATTCAGAGTCGCAGAATCCTAGTTCCGCGAGATATCACAAGAGAGAATCCTTCATCTAGAATTTTTCTTCTTGACTTTAGGTATTCTTGTAGTGATACTGACTTTGTACCTCTTATGATGCAAAGTTTTTTTTCTTTTGGGAGGCTGCTTATCTTTTCTTTCTGAAATGCCATGAAAGGCTTTCCAGCCCATGGCATTTCCGAGATGTCTATCTCAACAGATGCTGTTCCCCTACCACAACATATCTTCACAAGTTAGATATGCCTTGTATGTACAAAAGAACGACTTAGCTATGCTGTAAAAAAATTATCAATACAGCTAAGATCCTTTATTGTCTTTAAAAGTCTGAATACAATATGGGTTAGATCTGATTTGACAAATATGCACTTACGAAGAAAATCATTTATTTGTATAATACTGTCATGCTATAAGATGAATGCTACTTATTTTCTATTAATTGTATTGTCGTTGTTACTGCTAAGCTCAGCTATACCCGTATCTGCACTATCTTTTAATTTTGATTCACAAGTTAATGTCTCATCAAATTCTGGCGACTCTCAACAACCTCAAATGGTTACATCAGGCGATGATGTGTACTTGATTTGGAGGGATAATACTAGTGGAAGTAACAACATTCTTTTTAAGAAAAGCACAAACAACGGTACTAGCTTTGCAAGTGCAATCACTTTAGACTCTGGTGTTGCAAACTCTCAAAACCCGCAAATTGCAGTTTCAGGAACTAATGTTTATGCTGCTTGGCACGAAGGATCTAGTCCAAGTACGATAGCATTTTCTAAAAGTACAGACTCTGGAGGATTTTTTAGTGCACAGGTAATCTTAAGCTCTTCTACTAACACATCTGTACTTCCCGACGTTGCAGCATTATCAAGTGATGTCTATGTGGTATGGCAGCAAGGGACTGAGATATTTTTCTCAGATAGTGGCGATTCGGGTGTGACTTTTGATGCTCCTGTATTGCTAAGTGGTACGTCTTCAATCATTCCAAAGGTATCTGTTTCTGGAAGTGATGCATATGTTGTCTGGGAAGAATCAGACGATATTGCATTTATGAGAATTAGCAATAACGGTGATACGTTTGGTTCAAAGAATTTTCTAAGTTCAGGAAGTTCTGCATCACTACATGAAATTGCATCTGCAGGATCTAATGTTTATGTGACATGGAAGAACAGTACTGATATTTTATTTGCAAGCAGTACAAACAATGGTGATACTTTTATTGTTAAAGACATTGGCGACACAGGAGGAACGTCAACACCAAATCCAAAGATTGCTATAGACGGCACATCTGTTTATGTTGTTTGGAGTGCTGACGTATCAGGCTCTGATGACATATTTATTGCTAAAAGTTCTGATAGTGGAACAACTTTTACAACGCTAAATCTAAGCCAAAACTCTGGAGAATCAATATCTCCGCAAGTAGCAGCTGATAATGGCTATGTTTCAGTTTCATGGAGAGATAACACATCTGGAAATGATGAGATTTTAGTTAAATCAAGTGACAACTCTGGTGTGACCTTTGACACTTCACAAAATATTAGTAGTAACAGTGGAATTTCTTTAGAGCCTCGAATATCTCTTGAAGAAGATCGGGTTTTTGTTGCATGGGAAGATACCACCCCTGATGGTGGTGGATTTGATAGGGATGTATTGTTTGTAACAGGAACACCATCCCCAATTACAGTATCCTTTGATAAATCACAATACACCCTAAATGAATCTGCACAAATTAGTATTGTTGACTCCTTATCTTCAGGTTCTATTGATGCAACAATAACATCAACATCAGATTCTCTCGGGCTGGTACTCTCATTATCTGAAACAGGAGTGGGTACAGGAACTTTCACTGGAACATTGTTTTTTGCAGATTCAACTTTAGGATCTGCAATTGAGGCAAAAGCAGGAGATACAATCACTGCTAGTTTTTCTGGCAGTTCATCTGCTGCAACGATCTTTCCTATCTTAATTGAGGTTCAGAAAGGAGGAACTTCGTTTACAAGTTTTGATTATGGAGATGTTGTCAATGTTCAAGTAGATGATAAAAATTCCAACCAAGACCCATTAGCAGCTGAAGAGATTGATGTTACTATAGCATCCACTAGAGATACTGATGGAATTACGCTTACCCTTGGTGAAACAGGTTTAAACACTGGAATCTTTGGCGGGTCCTCTTCTACTCTGATCTTTATGAATGGTGATGCATTTGCATCTGCTTCTCAAAGCATTACAATTAATCAAACTGATGCATCCAAAAATATTGATCCCTTAAATTTTGACACTTCTACCATATCAATTAAATCTACAACTGATTCTGGAGGTATATCGTTTATTCTAACTGAAACTGGAGTTAATACTGGTAAATTCCAAAATGTTCTTAGCCTAACCAGTGGACCATCTACTCCAAACAGTTCCATCCAAGTTGTTCCAGAGGATATATTGAGCATTACAAGTGGGTTTTTTACATCAAATGCATTGATTACTCCTATTTCTGATAAAGCAAAAGGTGGCATATCAGTTAATTTTGATTCAGATGATACTGTTACCGTATCATATCTTGGAAAATCTCATGATGTCTCAGTAAAAGACTCTTCAGGACCTGGAGGTGGAGGTGGAGGATTAGTAAGACCTGGACTAGTGGTTAATGCATTGGCTGGAATATCTGCACTTGGCGGTGGTGGCTCTGACTATTCGGCACCAACTTTATCGTTGAACAACCTTGTCCTAAATTCCTTGATTGATGTTCCTTTAGAAGTAGAGGATATGATTCTAAACCACAACTCTAAAAAACAAATTTTTCCAATGCCACTAGATTCTTTTGAGGATTTTGATTTTCCACTAATGATTAATGATAGTGGATACGTTCTTGGTGGATTTGAAAATACATTATCTACACATTCACTAGTTACTGATAATACTATAACAATTCAGTTTGTGCTATATGAGGCTACAAAGATACAACACTTTTCATTATACATGAATCTGAGAGACGCAAAGGATTCTATTTCACAAAGCGACACACAAATTCTTTACAATGATGGTAAGCCACTCCAAGTAAAGGATCCAAATGGATTCTTCCAGAAAGCAGATGTGATAATACAAGAAGTGGAGGACTCTCCAAAGAAATTTGTAGTATTTAACATGACATTTGCAAATCCAATGGATACAAGCGATATCATTATTCGTGCATGGGATCCGAAATTGAACTCATTTGATACCATTATCCGAGATGCAATTAAAGTAGAATCGTCATCTCCAGAATTCAATCCATTGCCTGATATGGGTGAAGAAGTAGAGATTCAAGAATTAAGAACAGATGTAATACCAAAGTGGGTAAAGAGCAATGCAGAGTGGTGGGCAGATGATCAAATCTCTGATGAACTATTTGTAGAAGGAATACAGTATATCATAAATAATAGAATTATGTTTGCTCCAAACCATGAATCAACAAGTCAAACTCAAATACCAAAGTGGATAAAAAGCAATGCAGAGTGGTGGGCAGATGATCAAATCTCTGATGATGATTTTGTAAAGTCAATGGAATGGCTTGTAAATAACGGAGTGATAAGATTTGATTAAAAAACTCATTGTTCTCATTGCTTTAGTTGTTGCAGTTGGAGTTTTTACAGTTGATGCATATGCCACACACTTTTCAGAGAACACAAAATGGCAACTAGTCTATGTGACTGATACTAATGTGTGCAGTAATTATGATTACCAGTCAACTCAAAAATACAACACAATAACAGAAAAATATTTTGCATTGTATCAGTTTGAGAACACAAAATACGATCCATTATGTATAAACCAGAACAGATACAATGCAATGTATGATGTGCCAGAAGATCTTGACTTGTTGGTATTAGTTTACTCCAAGAATCTTGGAGAAGAAGAACTTCATTCTGAGAAGATGGGAGGATTGTTCATGCATGCAGGAAATGACAGAAAATTTAATAACGCAATAATTATTTGTGATTGCCCAAACTTTTACTACTCTGATCCGGTATGGATTCTAACACACGAGATGTCTCACTTTATTTTGTATTTTCTAGAGTTTGATATTGCAGTAATTGAAGATCTTGTTCACGTGTATGATGAAAAATATGACGAGTGCAGAGCAGACTATGATGATTCATGCGAGTCATTTATGACAAAACTGTACGTTGAACACATGGCATACTCGTTTTCTGTAATGCCTCCGTACAAAGAAGCAATTGGCATTAGTGAAATCAAAAGTAACAACGTGGAATCCTCAAAACACCTTTTGAAACTGGGTAAAATGATGACTGAATGGTGGGCTTTGGGCAAAATCTCCGATGGTGATTACTCTAACGCTTTGGGATTGCTCTCAATTAAAGAGTCCCAAACAAATGACGCAAAATACAACGTACTATTCAAAGACGGTCCCGTAAAAAAGGGGCAAATAACATGGGAGGATGTTTTGCTAGCTGATGGGTCTGATGAGAATAAAGTAGATGTTATGGAGAAGGTAAGGGAGAAGATGAAGATTGATCATCAGGAATTCCAAAAGATGGACTTTTCTGGGTTGCCTTACTGGTTTAAGAATACTGCCAAATTTTGGGCAGATGAGAAAATAACTGATGAGGAATTTCTAAGAAGTGTAGAATATCTAAAGGGTGCAGGAATAATTCGTGAGCACTCACTTGATGACTAGATCCTAAAATAGTGCTTTAGTATTTTATTATTTTACAATACCAATAGAAATCTTGAAAAGTAAATGATGTTTTAAAATTATCACATGCAAAAACAAGACACTTCTTCCAATTCCAGGAAACTGCAACGCATCACAAAAGAAGCTGAAATATTATCACTAATGGAGGAATCACACAAAACAAAAGAATGGATAAAAAAACAAATAAAAAAAAAGTCACTAAAAATTCCAATAAAACTATCAATGAACAGTTTTCAAATCTTAAAGTCCTGTCCTGATGACTTTTTAGATTACCTGCTTGACGCACTTAAGGGTCATGACATTGATGATATTGGGGATATCAACGCATTTACTAGAACATTTTTTTGGTTTTTCACAGACATTGTGGCAGGATCAAACCCTACAATTCCAACAAAAGAGCAAGCAAGAAAAGTAGTTGTCCTAAATGAGCTTATTCAGAGAACAGAAATATTTCAAAATCGAGATCCAAACTCTACAGTAATTTTGCCAACAGGTGATGGAATGGCAATTGGATTCTCTGATAGTCCAGAGTACCCATTAAGATTATCAATACAACTGCATAAAATTCTAAACAAATACAACAAGACAAAAAAGAGAAAAGATGACAAGGTACTCTTGAGAATTGGAATAGATATTGGGCCTGTCTATATAATCAAGGATCTCAACGGCCAGGATAATGTCTGGGGACCTGGTATTATTCTGACAAGACGTGTAATGGACTTGGCAGGTGATCAAAACATTTTCTGCTCTTCTAGGTTTGCCGAAGACGTCAGGGTTCTCTCTCCAGAGTATAAGGAAATCATGCATCCAATAGGAGACTATTCTATAAAGCACGGCGAGCAGCTAAACATTTTCAATATCTACGGAGAGGGATTTGGTGAAAAATCTACTCCAAGAAAGAAAAAGATACTGCAAAAACAAGAGACATTTGAGCAGGAATTAAAATCAAAGACCGAGTTTTTGTTTAACACAATTGGCATTGATCTTAAAGTAACAGATCCCAAGACCATGATGGTTCATCATACATGGCGATGGAATCTTGTAAACCTGTCAAACTCCCCAAAGGATCAAGTGTTTTACTACCTTGATGGC
Source organism: Nitrosopumilus sp. (assembly GCF_025698945.1). Taxonomy (NCBI): domain Archaea; kingdom Thermoproteati; phylum Nitrososphaerota; class Nitrososphaeria; order Nitrosopumilales; family Nitrosopumilaceae; genus Nitrosopumilus; species Candidatus Nitrosopumilus sp. Next base: position 244,164 of record NZ_JAILWM010000002.1, on the reverse strand, counting down.
GATACGCCCAAAGACTTTGCTGACATGAACGTACGCGTCTATGATGAATCAGGATTGGAGGCAGATATTCTCAGCCTTACTGAAAACAAGCCCACACATAAAGAATTTACCGTGAAACTCAAAAAACCAATCAAACCAAGACAGCGAAAAAGATTTGTTACAATAGAGTATGATTGGGAAGAGCCAGAGCGCACATTTTCTTACAAAATTCCAACTAACTGCAAGGAGTTTTCTTACAACTTCCAGATTCCTAAAGGTGTCGAAATTAAAAGCAGAATCCTAAAAGTTGACACTGAGCTAGGATACAAGTGGAATGCAGAGCCACCTGCAACAATAAAGTACCTAAAAGATATGACACAAATTATCTGGCAAGGAAAAAATCTAAAGGCATTTGATGCATACACATTTGATTGGTGATTCTATTTTTTGGTCGGATCTGTTCCTGTAACCCACATGTCTATATGCACAAACTCATCCAAGTCTGGGTTGTATTGACTTATCATTGCATAGCTGCTAGTTCTGTCTGTTATGGGATATTCAAAGGATACTGCAATGAACAATTCCTCCTGTGACTTTTTTGCCTTTTCAAATGTCTGCTCATCTATAAAAAACCAAAAATGTTTCTCCATAGTTGGCAATAATGGACCTAGATTGAATTTCTGATCTTCTGTAAAACTAATTTCGCTCTTTTTTATCATCTTGTTACTTGATGTAAATGATGCTTTTACATTAGTAGCTGGAAGCTCGCCATAATTTTTTATTGTAACATCAAACTGAAACCTTCCCTCTGAATTTTTACCCATACTCTTGATGCCATTTACAGGACCAATCCAAGGACGAAACCTAAACTCTGTTTGTATTCTGCTAAGAACTACTGTTGCCTCCATCTGCCTGATTGTTCTCCATAACAAAACTACTAGAATTATTGTGGCAACAGCAGTAGCTAAACTTCCAATTACTGATAAGAGCTCAAAATCTTCCACACTTTGATTTTCAATGCGTGTTGAATATACTTTTTGTCGTGTATGAGTTTACGACTAGTCTATTTTCTTATTTGAGTATCCCTCTAATAGCATGCAAGACATCTCATCGAAATGACTCTGTATGGCCAAACCCCTTTTTGTCATCATGATTCTGGCCAATTCCCCTCACATCTATTACAAACGCCCCTGTATCCCCTGTATCGATCTTCCCATACTTTGATTCCTGTCATTCTTTGGCATACATTGCATGAAATTTTTGTAAGCATGATTATAATATGTGACATGTAAAATATAACCATCTTTTTGCATGAATCATACAAAATTAGCTGATTAGCTAACAACCCCTTATCATTGAATTATACCATATTCATAACATGATGATTCAAACAAACATGCAACATGCTGATTTGGTTACAAATAGAGTAATTAACGAAGACATGATTTCATTTGAGAATCTTTACCAGAATAATGTTGTAGGAATTGTAGATGTGGTAAACTCTACTAAAATCATCTCAAAAATCTCACAAGAACAAGCATGCCAATACTATTCGGTTTTTCATAATACATTAGCTCATGCCATAAAGTTTCATGGAGGATCAGTTGTAAAAAATATTGGAGATGGAATTCTATTTTATTTTCCCCAATTCGAATCGGTAAATTCTGCATTAGCATGCAGTGCTAAACTCATAGAGTTATCAAGAGCAATAAACTATATTCTAAAAGAACGAAAAATTCCACAAATACAGTATAGGATAAGTTTGGACTATGGACCTCTAATGATTGCAAACTACAAGACATCCTCATCAAAGGATATCTTTGGCTCTACTGTGAATCTATGCTCTAAGATAAATCATTTTGCTGCTCCAAACCAGATAGTAATAGGTGGCGACTTGTTTGAAATTGCAAGAAAATCCAAAAAATATTCATTTAAACACATTACACAATTCAAGTCTGCAATAAAGCACAACTATCAGGTATACTCTGTAAATTTATCATAAACAGTAATAACCATTTTGTATTAGTGTAATACCATGGTAAAGGTGGACCACAAATTAGATGAATACGCTAAATACTTCTTAGAGATCTCAAGTGAGCAAAGACTAAGAATTATCCAACTGCTAAATCAAAAGACCTACAGACTCTCAGAGCTTGCTAAAGCCCTTGATGCGACAACACCTGAGGTGCACAGAAACCTTGAGAGGTTAGAAAAATCTGGATTTATTCTAAAAAATTCCAAAGGAAGTTTTGTTCTAAGTACACTAGGACAGATGGTTCTAGGAATTGCCCCTAATCTTTCATTTGTTATTGATCACAAAAAATATTTTTTGGAGCATCCCGTAGATTCTATTCCTGAAAAATTCATATCTAGGTTAGGAGAACTATATGAATCCAAACTTTTGAAGAGTTATGTTGATGTTTTTGAGTCTTGGAAAAATATCTATGAAGAAGCAGAGGAATACATTTACAATGTACTCTATGATGTTCCATACTTTGATGACTTTGTAAAACCAATACATGCCAAGCTTTCACAGGGTGTTAAGATAAAATCAATATTTTATGAAAAGGCAATAGTATCTAGTACACGTAATACTGTAATAAAGAAATTCAAAAAATTCATTGACAGTGGAGATATCCAAAGAATGATGACAAAAAATGTCAGCGCTGCAGTAATACTTAATGAAAAACAATCATGTTTGTTATTTCCAAATTTGGATGGAAAACTTGATGCTGGTTTTGCATTTGTTAGCAAAGACCCATTATTTCATCAGTGGTGTTTTGATTACTTTAATTATTCATGGCACAACGCACAACCCTTTGTTGCAAATAAACTCTCAAACAACTAGTTCCAAACCAATCATATACTCTTCTAAATATCCTGCAACGATAAGAATTGCAATTACAATTCCAATCTCTAGTATTGTGGGTTTGATAATTTTCTTTAAATTATTCTTTTTTGCCAATACCATTACAATATGATAGCTGCGAGACATTGCAATCGAGTATGCCATTAATTCCATGAATCCAAATGGCGAATAGTACAAAATTGAAAGTGGCATGATTTCATTTAGTGCAGGTGCCATCGTTACTAGTGATGCAAAACCAATCCCAGTAGACCATCCTGTGTATAACCCCCAAATTATTCCGAATCCCGGAACAAACATTGGAAGTGCTGCTGAAATGTTGTTTAGAAAAATCCCAATACCATCTATTTCATTTGTATTTGATAGAAATTCTTGTACAAACGCATTTGCTTCCTCATCACTTACATCATACATTGCACCGATTTGAAAAGCAAGTGAAAACAACCCAAAAAAAATAAAAAATATAATTATTCTAACTTTTAGCACGCTGTAATCTGCTTAAGATATTATTTGAGGTTATTGCTTTGAATAATTCAAACTATTTTCTATTTCATATTTAGTGGCTGAAAATTTCAAAAAATTGAAAAACTAACTATTTACATATCTGTTAATTCACAAAAATTACATTGAAGATAGCCTGCATTCCAGCATACAATGAAGAGTCACATATTGAAGACTTGGTAAAACTTGCCCTAAATCATGTTGACCAAGTTATAGTGTGTGATGATGGCTCTACTGATGACACGGCAAATATTGCAAAAAAAGCAGGAGCTATAGTAATCTCACACAAAACAAACCGGGGTTATGGTGCAGCAATAATTACCCTTTTTGACTATGCAAGAAATAACAATGTGCAAATTATGATTACACTTGATGGTGATGGACAGCATGATCCCAAACAAATACCGCTGCTCCTAAACACACTATCTGATCATAATGTTGATGTTGTTATTGGATCAAGATTCCTAAATGATTCTGCAGAAGCTCCTGGTTATAGGAAGCGAGGAATCAAGATTATAACATCTGCTGCCAACTATGGTGCAGATCTCAAAGTATCTGACTCACAATCCGGATTTAGGGCATACTCAAAAAACGCAATTGATGCGATTCATCCAACAGAGGAAGGAATGTCAGTATCAACTGAAATCTTACTCAAAATATCAAACAAAGGACTATCACTAGCTGAAATCCCAATAACTGTTTCTTATGGGGAGAACACATCAGTTCACAATCCAGTATCACATGGCTTATCTGTTTTGGCAAACACAATAAAGTATATCTCCATAAAGCATCCGCTGCAGTTTTACGGGATCCCAGGAATTGCATTAATTGTAGCAGGAATTATTTTAGGTGGGATATTTCTTGATGCATATCTTAACCAACAAACTGTCTTTTACGGATCTTTGCTAGGATCTGTTGTGATGTTTTTGCTTGGTGCTATTTTGTCTGTTACTGCAGTGATTTTGTTTTCAATGGCAAATCTTATTCGTGATAGATACTAGCCAGTTCTTTCTTTAGTTTTCTGGTTGGAATAAAATGCAGTTGCTCTTTTGCAAGTGTAATGTCTGCGTTACTGTTTTGTATGTCGCCTTTTTGTTTGGCTAGATGTTTTATCTCAACTTTTCCAAACACATCAAACATCATATTGGCTAGCTCATTAATTGACAAAGACTTTCCGCTTGCAATGTTGTACACTCCATTACTCTTTGATTCTATTGCACACAAAAACGCATCAATGACGTCATGTATCGAAACAAAGTCACGTGTCTGTTTACCATTACCATGAATCACAACTGGTTTTTTCTGCAAAATATTTTTTGCAAACTTTGTAATCACTCCTGCATATTTTTCATTTTGCCCCTTGCCATAAACGTTGAATATTCTTAAAATTATGTAACTGATTTTATTTTCATTGCATCTTTTTACAATTATTTTTTCAGCTTCTATCTTACTATTCCCGTATGCAGATAGAGGATCTGTTTTTGTATTCTCTGAAATTATCTCACTATTATCACCATATACTGCAGCTGATGATGCAAAGATGATTTTTTTAATTTTATTTTCATTGCATGCTTTGATAACATTTGCAGTTCCATTAACATTAACATCTATTGTATTTTCAGGATCAATTACAGATTCTGTAACATTAGTAAGTGCAGCTAGATGAATCATAATATCTACATCTTTTGAGAACTTACAGAGATTATCATAATCCAATATATCGCCTTTGCAAAATTTCACATTTTTCTCATCTGGAATTTTTTTAGAGTTTGACAAATTATCATAGACTAGAACTGTGTGATTTTTCTTCAAAGATTCTACTAAATATCTACCAATAAACCCTGCACCTCCAGTAACTAGAATCTTCAATGAATATTCCAATTACAAGACAATTATCTTGGTTTCTATAGGATCAGAAGTATTAAAACTGCCAAATACTTTAAAATATTTACATAATAGTTATATGAAATGAAGAATTTTTAGCATACAAAGTACCAAAAAAACCACAAAAATGTAAAAATTACATCAAGCGATCAAAAAATTATACGAAAATTCCAATAGGCATGAAAAAACTTCAAAAATCCTTCCATTTGTGGACAATTTGTCCATTAGGCTTAAATACAAACTTTCAAGAAAAAGGTCAATAACATGAACAACGAATTAGGACGTAAAATAACTAGTCTTACATTAATGACAATTATGGTTGCCGGTGGTATGACATTTGCAATTCCTGGTGTAATGCCAGCTGCACATGCTGCCAACGCCAACCTCTTTGTATCCGCAGAAAACTCACAGTTTGATAACTATATGTCAGGACCTCAAGTAATTGAGGTCGTAGTCATTGATAGCGATATCAATGATACTGATGAGGCTAAAGGTGAACCAGACGTTACTGTAAACGGCAAAAAGCTCAGAATGACTCAAGCCGTCGACGGTAACTGGTATGGTTACTTTGCAGATAGAAACATGGCACTAATCGCAGATTCTACAGTCTCAGTATCACCAAGACAAGCCGTAGGCTTGAACTTTGGTGTGTTCTGTTCAGCAGGTACTGCTGGCACAACACTGGGTTTCTCAGTTACTGAAACCTCTGGAGTCGCACTTCCATTAAACGTCACAGCAGGAGATATGTCTGTTGGAGTTAATCCACCAGTACCACTAACAGCAACAAATGCTGATTGTGCATCATATGCCCTCGGTGGACCTAATGGAACATCTAATGTTGTTAGAGAAGCAAAAGATGTCAATATCAATTCACTTGTCCCAATAGGACAAATTGGATATGATACTGACAGAACTGAAGCAGATCTAAACGGATTATGGCCATTTGTTCAACTATATACTCTAAACCCAACTGGTAACGTAGTCGTACAGTACAACAAAGGTGGTGGTGTTCAAACAACAACACTCACATTTGATACTGTTGACAACTTTGCCGGTGTAAGCTTAGATAGAGCAAACTATCCACAAGGTTCACAAGTACATGCCACGATTACTGATCTTTGGCTCAATATTGACCCAACAGATGAGGACTCTTGGACATGGGCAGCAAACAGCACAAGTCCAGCTACATACTATCAAGTATTTGATGAAAACGGAGCACCAGCAGGTGATGCCATCACAGGTGGTGTTATCAACATTGCTCCACAATTATCATCCTTGATGTGTGAGGATAATTGTGTACTCCTACTAAATACTGACGTACAATCCACAGGTTCTGCTATCGTTACCATTCAAGATAACGAAGATTCAGAGATTTTGACTGCTTCAGAAGATCCAGCTACTGCAACAACCTTGCAGATAGGGATTAATTCTATTCCAGTCACAGTAACTGAACAAGGACCAAACAGTGGTGTATTCGGTACTTATGATGAGGGAGATAAATCTGCAATCAAAGTATCAGAAACTGCCCCAAGGGGTAAATCTGCTTCTATTGATTACAACGAAAGCCCAGTTACAATTCTTGTAGGATTTGGATTTGCAACAATAGACATTCAGGCAACTGATGATGAATGGAACTCTGGTGAAGAGATTCCAATAGTCTTAGTTGACTCTGATGCCAACAAAAACAGCAGAGCCGATGAAGACCTTGATCTAAACGATCCAGCAGTAGATTTGATTCCAGCTCTTAGAACTGGTGATCCATTTACTCTTGGTGAAACAGGTACAGGTTCAGGCACCGTAGCTCGTGCTGCATACATTGTATGGCCTGGTCTTACTGGAGCAAGTGAGATATCAACAGTTACCGATACTCAAATTGCAAACGTGACTGTACAAACATTCAGTCAAAGAGCAATTGTAAACAGTACTGGTTTAACTGCAGTTGATACACTTGTTGTAGATATAGGTACAGATCTAGATGATTTGCACAGCACAGTTTTAGACAAGGATGATTTCTATGGATTTAACTTCCTCAACATAGATGTTAGAGGTATAAGTTCAACAGGAACATTTGATGTCTATCTACTGAACAGTACTACACGTATCGTTAATTCTACCACTGGTTTAATTGAAGATACAGTACCAGTAGGAGCATTACTTATTGCAGATGACGTAAGTCCGCAATCAGGTTTAATCCAAATCCCTAATGCCACTAATGACTTAATTTATTCTGGAACCGTTGGTAATACAAATAACGTTGGTCTAGCATTTGTTAGCAGTACGTTAGTTGGAAGCCCAGCAATTCCAGATCAAACTGACGCAGTGGTAGCAGACTTCTTCAGCTTCGGTTTCGTAAATGATGGATTGGATGCAGGTGAGAGAATCGCCAACCAACTCATCAGATTGGAACTAGAAGAGACTGGTGATAACACAAGCACCTTTGCAGGTAGCTTGGAGTTTATCATGGTCAATCAGATAAACATACTTGATGCAAATACATACCTAGGCTTATCTCCAATTGCCGATGATCCAAGTTTCATCGTAATTGAAGACCTAACAGATGAAGACTCTCCAAGAGTCAATTATCTTGACTTAGGTGCCGATGGTGTATCAACACAAGTAGCTGATCAACAAGAAGCTCCATCTCACTCTGGTATTGTATCATTTGATCAATCCAGTTACAAGAATGCTGACACAGTTACAATTACACTAGAAGACGCAGACCTTAACGTAGACTCTGATCTTATTGATATCTATACAACAGTCTCAAACCCAGGTGATCCACTTAGAGATATTGTTGGAAGTGGTACTAGAAGTGCTACTGCAGCAATAAACAATGGTACATCCATTACACTCGTAAATGGTGAACTGTTAGGTAGATTGTTAGATGTCACATTTGATGACTTACTTTGGACTGCTGCTAACGTAGGAGGATCCTGTAGCTTGCCTACAGGTGTTGATTCTGGCCTTGCCGCAACTGGATTTACTCTAATTGAGACAGGAACAGAAACTGGTATCTTCGTTGGTGACTTCCAAATTCCATCAGCATGGTGTAGATCAACTTCATCTGCTTCTGAATCAGTAACCGGACTCGACATTGAAGTTAACTATGTTGACTTTAGAGACGCATCTGGTGAAACCATTGAAGTAGGTGATGGCGCAGGAGTTCGCGCAAACACCGGATCAGTCAGTCTAGACAGAACAGTCTATCCAGTACCATTTGGTATTCCGGAGAGATTTGCAACCCCTGACACTAACACTACACCAAATGGAAGATCTGTCTTCCCAGTACACCAAACAGCAATGGATGGTACCTCTGGATTGACAACTTCTGGTGAGTTCTTATCAAAAGGTGGTTTAACTGTCCACGTTAGAGTTAATGACCCAGATTTCGATATATCCGCAAGTGGTGAAGATGCCATTGCACAAAATGTCGCAGCTGCACTTCCAGCAAACCAAGTAGGACCTGTTAAACTCTCTGTTATCAGAGGTTCATCAGTAGTCGTACTAGGTTATGCCGGCGGTCCATCTGCTGTTCCAGGCGAAATAGATGTTGGAAACAACAATGCTACTAAGTCTACAAACATCAGACAATTTGGTCCAATGGAAGAAATCGCACCAGATGCAGGAATATTTGAATCTGACATATTAATTAGATATACCGATGGTCCAGCAAGCTCCACCTGTCCAGACACTACATCTTATGTAGCAATTGGCGGTGTAGCAGGAACAGATGTCTATAAGAGATTTGACCAAGCACCAGCAGCCGGTACTGATTATTGTATCTTACAAGGAGATATTCTCCAAGTAGAATATACTGATCCAGCCGATGCATCAGGTGATGTCAATACTGTTACAGATTCTGCTACCTTTGACCTAAGAAACGGTGTATTGCAATCTGACAAATCTGTGTATATTATAGGATCTGATATGATCTTGACCCTCATTGAGCCAGACCTTGATTTGGACAATGATCAGGCTGAGACATATTCATTGGACTTAATCGAATGGGACTCTGATGCCGCAACCATATCTATGGGTACACTTGGCGGTTCAGGAGGAAAATTCGATCCAGAACCACTTAACTTCAGAGAAACAGGTGACAGTACTGGTATCTTCCAGATTGTTATCGAAATTCCTGATATATTACTTGGTGATAAGTTAGAAAGAGGAGAAGAAATTGTTCTCGAGTATACCGACTGGGGTCCATCCGGATCTGACTATGTAGGAGATGAAGATGAAGATGTCAACTTGACAATCTTTACTTCAAACTTCGGAGCAACTGTAGAGCTTGACCAAAAAGTCTACTCATGGACTGATAAAGTATACATTACCATCGTCGCACCAGACCACAACTTTGATAGTAACTTAGTTGATGAAATCGGAGATACAGATACTGATCCAATCAAGATCTCAACCCGAGGACACAAACTAAATAACTACAAACTTGTAGAAACTGGTACTGACACAGGCATCTTTACTGGTGAGGTTATCCTTACCGGTTTCGTACATGATGCTGATGGTAAATCATCAACTGGTGATTCAACACAAGGTGGATCCGATACTAATCCAAGAACCACAGGTTCTGGACCAACTAGCGGATACATCGAATCTGATGATGATGACGGTATTACAGTATCCTTTGAATTCTCAGAGGATGAAACTGTAGTTGGTTCATCACTAATCAGATGGAACATCGGTGAGGTTCAGTGGCTTGAAGCAAGCTATCCAGCTAGCGGTACAGGTGTTGTAAGAATAATTGATCCAGACATGAACTTAGATCCAGAATCCGTCGACAACTTCGATGTCGATGTGTGGTCTGACTCCGATGCCGGAGGTATTGACCTTACTGTAACTGAGACTAATGAGGCAACTGGAATATTCGAGGGAACTGTGTTCTTCACAGTAACTGATGAATCTTCTGGTCACAGACTCAGAGTCGCAGAAGGTGACACTGTCACCGCAGAATATGAGGACAATACACTACCTGATCCATACACAACTGCAGATGAACTTGATATTACTGCCACTTCGCTAATCGGTACTGTTGTACCACCTCTCGAGAGAGCACCAGCTTCTAACTTGAGAACCGTTGATGCCTTCGGTAACAGTCTAAGCACTGTTAAAGTAGACCAACAGGTACAAATCACAGCCGACTTAGCAAATGGTCAGGATAGAGAGCAACAATTTGCATACTTGGTACAGATCCAGGATGGTAACGGTGTTACAGTCTCACTAGCATGGATTACAGGTTCATTGTCAGCTGGTCAATCATTCAGCCCAGCATTATCATGGATTCCAGATCAAGCAGGCACTTATAGTGCAACTGCATTTGTTTGGGAGTCTGTTGATAATCCAACGGCATTATCACCACCAGTCAGCACAACAATTACTGTAAGTTAAAAACTAGTTCACATTACCCTTTTTTTCTTTTTTTTGAATATCTCTTAACGTAAGTTATAGACTATTTTTCCAGAAGTAATATCTAGGAGAACAATCAGAATTAAATAAATTGAAATTACAAATTTTATTTTCTTTAATATTTGTATTATTGATAGTTGGTATTCCAAATTCCTTTTCAGAACTTGATTTATCTACAAACAGTAAAGTGTATGCTCCCTCTCACAACCTACAAGTTTATGGAACTGGATTGCCTGAAGAAAATCTAATTATTCGATTATTTGCACCTGATGAGACAATTGCAAAGTTTGATCAAATATCAACTAATGAAGATGGTTCATTTAATTACAATTTGCTAACATGGCCGCAACCATCAACAAATTTTCCATATGGGACATATACTGTTGAAGTAATTAGCACTGAACAAAATGGTTTGTCCAAAAAAATTGATGTAAAGTTTTCATCAACAACTGAACTACTGGATGTTCCAGTTGAGAGATTTGTAAATACACTAGTTTTTGCTCCAGAAACTGCAGCCATAAATCAACCAATTCGAGTTTTTGTGCAAACAACAAGTGATGGCCTTTTGATAGGAAGTGAGCCAACAAAATTACTTGGAACTACACATGTTCATCTCCCATCAGGAATATCTGTACCATTATCAAATTCATTTAAGACTCTACATCAGGGATTATACTATGTAGATTATACGCCTAGAGAAGTTGGAACACATGTGTTTCATGTAGTTGCATTTAGTCAAGGAACGACATCTCATGGCTCAGCTGCAACTAATGTACTTAGTCAGGATTTAGGAGGAATTTCTGAACAAATAATTAAACTAAATTCAATTCTTGATGAGACATCAAACGAACTTGACATCCTAAAATTAGAAATTGAAGGATTTGATAATACGTTGGAGAGAGCAAGTAATAAAATAGATGAGAGTACTGGTACCATTTCTACATCTGTGGAATTTATCAGTGAAGCATCATCACAACTAAACTCATTATTGTTTCCAATCATTGCTTCGATTGGAATTATAGTTGCACTACAAATAACAATAATTGCTAGAAGAAGATAGTTATAATAATGCTGGAAATAAAAATTAACTAATGCCCAAAGCGGCTTTATTCTTTATTGTTCTTCTTTTCTCCCCCGTGTTTTCAAATTCTTTTGCATCTATCTCTGGTGATCTAGTTCATGTGAATGATTTACAAAGTTCTATTATGTTTGATACAGGAGTTGTCGATATAGATTCTAATTTTTTCACTGAAAATAATTTTAAAAGATATCTGATTTTTGGAAGTGGAGATGTAGATAATTTTATAAAAAATAAATCAATTACAGGGATCAATTCTGATAATGGTTTTTTTTACATTTCAGTTCTTTCAGAAAAAGATGCGTCATCTTTATCTTCTCAAGGCTATCATGTGATTGAAGATTTTAAATTAGATTACCATTTATCAAATCAAACAATTCAAGATGCATCTAGAATTGGTATGATTACGGGTTCTAGTGAATCCACCAAAAAATATGGTACAACTGGAAAAGATGTACTTGTTGGTATTGTTGATACTGGGGTTGATTTTTCAAATCCTGATATTCAACACTCGCTAGCCCGAGATAAAATTAACCATCCAATAATGCTAGATCCTGACGGACAAGGAATTGTCCTAACAAATGCAACTTTTTTTGCATTCATTGACAAAAATGAAATCATTAGGAATTATTCAAAACCGATACCATCAGACATGACTTCAAAAGCATATGTTACAAAGGATGGTGTTTTTCTTGATGTTTCAAAAGGTGGTAAAGGAAGTCAAATTCCAATCTATAATTCATTTTATCCTCAGTTTGGCTCAACAGTAATTTTTAATGGTACTCTTACCGAAGACATGAAAATTGGTCACGATAATAGAAACTATATCAAATCAAAAAGTGGAATCTATCATCTTGGAGTGATTTATCAAGGAGGTTTACAAGGACCATTAGCTAGAATACAAGTTGTACCTGTACTTGTAGTCGATTCTTTTACTGCAGGCGTTTATGATACTGTAATTCCTGATCTAAGTACTTCTTGGGAAGACTATACTAGATTTGACTTGAAGTCTGGTCAAAAACCTAATTATGATTTTGATTTTACTGATGAAAAGCCAATTGTATTGGGTAGTGGAAAAGAATTTTTTGTTTATGATTCTAACAAAGATGGAAAAAATGATTATAGTGCAGGAACACTTGGTGCACAAGTTCTTGATGTATATGGTGTAATTAAAAATAATTCTACTAATGTTGATGATGTCCTAAAGGCAGTTAATGGTACATTGCTTCCTGCATTAGATCCTGATGGGGAGTTTTTTGGAATAATGGCTGATTTTATGGGACATGGAACATCAAGTGCTGCATCTATTACTTCACGTGGTCAAGAGACATATGATATTTACAATAACTCTAAAAAATATTCTATAACGGGCGTAGCTCCAGATGCAAAAATTGTTCCCATTAAAGCACTTTGGTTTGGTGATACTGTATATGGATGGTTATGGGCTGCCGGATTTGAAAACAAAGACCATGAATGGAAATTTTCAGGAAAACCGCGAGTAGATATTATTTCAAATAGCTGGGGTGTTTCAAATTTTCCATCATTTAAGGCATCACCTGGCATGGATGTTTTGTCTTTGATTCTAAGTGTACTTGTAACTCCAAACTCTTTGGATGAAAATTATCCTGGTATTACAATAATTTCAAGTGCTGGAAATTCTGGACATGGATATGGAACGATAGGATTACCAAATGCGTCACCATTTGGAATAACAGTTGGTGCAACAACTAATAACGTGTTTGTAGGTTATGGTCCATTCAAAGATCAACCGCGATTTGGAAATGATACATCTCATTATAATCACGTAGTTGATTTTTCAAGTAGAGGTCCTGGAATAATTGGTGATCCAAAGCCTGATGTAATGAGTATTGGTGCTCATGGATTTACTCCATCAAATGTAATCAAAGTCAATAAAGATTCCAAGAATGAATCGTTTTCGTTATTTGGTGGAACTAGTATGGCTGCTCCATTAGTTTCTGGTATGGCAGCATTATTAATGGAAGAAATGAAAAAAGAATCCCAAGATTATGATTCTTTTATGATAAAAAATATTCTGATGTCAACTGCCACTGATCTTAACAATGATCCCTTTACTCAGGGTTCAGGTCTTGCAAATGTAGAATCAGCACTAAACTATGTTCATGGTGATGATGGAAAATTCATTGTTTATAATGACAAATCATATGATAACATTAAAAAAATTCTTGATCCTGCAATTGCAAAATTCAATACTACATCTATAGGATTTGAAAAATTCCAACTATCAGACAAATCATTTCCTATGACTAGTTGGTTTGCAGGACAATTATCACCTGGAGAGAGAACTACAACTACATTTACAATAAAAAATCCAACAAATGAAACATTAACAATTGACGTAAAGTCTGAAATGCTTTCATTAATTAAAAAAACACAATATAATGGAACAACTGTTGTACGTCAGCAAGACTCACTTCTAAATAAAACTGATGCTTTTATCCCAAACTATGTTAAGTTATCTGATGTTAAAAATACTACTAAACTTGGAGATTATTTTTACAAGGAGAATCCAACTCTTGATGAATCGTCTCTAGTAATTCTAAATGTTAATTTTCCATTTAGTCAATTTATGAATGACACTGCAAAGGTATATGCAGATGATATCAAAATATCTTCATTATATCTTTATGATTGGATTGATAGTAATAATGATACAAAAATTACAAGCTCTGAATTATCTCTAGTTAATAGAGCAGGTTCTTGGGGAACTGTTCAAGAATTAAGAGTTTCAGATCCCTCAGAAAAATTTGACGGTACACCATTAATTGGTGTATATCCTGTACCAACTAGATATTCTTACTGGCTAGGTGATACAAAACAGAATTCAACTTCAATGGATTATACCATTTCAGCTAGTTACTATCAAAAAGAAAAGTGGTCGATGATTTGGCCTGATTCTCAGACTGTTCTAGTTCCACCAAAAGACATTCTAAATATTGATGTTACACTGGTTGTTCCTAATGATCTGCAGACAGGTATCTATCAGGGATTTTTAAAATTTGAAAGCGATAAACATTCTGTAAATGCTCCCGTATCATTTGTTGTAAAGCACCCAATTATTGACAATGATTCTGCAATTTTGATACAAGGAAAACAAAGCGATGATGTTCTTTATGGCAATGGATATACAAAAGGTGCATTTGATATGGTTAATCGCTATATGGCAGGTGATTGGCGTCAGTTTTATTTTGATGTTCAAAATGAATCTATTAATTCTGTATCAATTGAGCTTTCATGGAAACATGATGATACTAATCTAGCAGTTTTTGTTATGGATCCAACCGGAGAAATAATTCAAACAAATGTTCCTTCTGGTGTATTTGGTCATTTTCTTGGTTGGACATCACTTGATTGGTTAGGCAATTCTATTTTTAGTCAAGGTGGTGGATTCTTTCCTGTAAAAAATAAAGATGATACTTCAACGGTATTATATGTGCCAATTAATCAAACAGGTACATATACAATTTTAACTCATTCTACTTTGTTTGGTGGAAATTCTACAACTGAGCCAATAACATTAGCTGCAAAATTCACTAACATCTCTCCTGAAATGATAATTTCAATAGAACCTGTCGAAGAAGTTTCAGAACCAACAATTTCATCAGTTGAAGACTCTGATATGATTTCTGAAACAAAAACTTTATCTCAAGAATCTATTCCTGTTGAAAATTCTGATTCTTCACTTATCACGGGTATTGCAATTGGTCTGGTCATTGGAATTGCGATCGGAATTACTTGTGTTTTTATTATTAGACAAAAATCACCTTGAATATTGAACAAGGTTTATAAGCAATTTGGCGAGTACGTCAGCTTGAATGTCAGAGCTGGGGACAAAAAAGTCTGGCGGATTATCGCGTAGAGACTTTCTAAAATTAATCGGTGCTGCAGGTACTGGCTTAGCTTTTGCACCATTTGTCCCATTTGGCAATTTCATGCCAAATCCAAACCAGGCTTCATTAGAAAAAGTTCCTGTAATTTTACCCGATGGCACTCAGGCAAATATCAATACTTATCCAGTTAATCATGCTGAAGTAATTACATACCCTTCAACTGGCGATGCTGCACTTGATGCAGAAGCATTCCGTAAATGGCAATTCATTAGACTCCCAGAAGAATTGGGTGGTGCAAAAAAAGATACAAGTGCTTTACGAGCTTATAGTATGATTTGTTTACATCTTTGGTGTCTTTGGAAATATTGGCCTGATGAAGGAAGAAAGAGAGGAGAGTGTCCTTGTCATGGAAGTATGTATGATCCTGTTACTGGAACAGCTTTTATTGGACCTGCCTCAGTACAAGCTGCACCATCAAATACTTTAGCTAAGCTTACTTTGGAGATTGATTCAGATGGATTTGTTTTTATCATGCCACCAAAGTTTGATGCACATGAAAATGGAGTAATAGGATATGGCCGTTTCGCTTAAACGTAGAACAGGAGCTGTAGGCTTCTTCTACTGGTTATGGGATGGAATTGATAGGACAATTTTTACTGGAATCAAGTTTTCATTTCCCGCTCGATTTGTAAGTCCATTTGGTTTCTTGGGAATGCTTACTTTTATTGTATTTATTATTCTAGGTGTTTCTGGAGCTCTTCTCATGTTTTACTATCAACCAATATTAGATAGGGCATGGGATAGTGTTCAATTCATCAACGATGAGGTTCCATTTGGTTTTCACATTAGAAACATTCACTATCATGGTTCTAATGCAATGGTGCTTTTAGCTGTTCTTCATATGTACTATCAATACTTTAGTGGACGATACAAAATAAGAAACGAAGTATTGTGGATGACTGGTGTCATTCTTGGAGTAGTAACAATTCTTGAAGCATTTACAGGATATGATGTAATTTTTAGTGAAAGAGCAGAACTAGCAATCAGTATTGCAGCGTCATTAACCACTTCAATACCTGTTGCAGGACCGACGATTCGTGATGCAGCACTTGGAAGTGGGTTCTCGGATTTTGTATTGAGATTTTATGCACAACATGTGTTCTTACTACCAATTGTAATGCTAGGATTAATGGCAGTTCACTTCCCAAGATTCCTAGTATTTGATGTTCCAATGGTAATGGCAATTGGCGGTGCAATTCTGATCACTGGCGGTGTCTTCCCTATTGATATGGGCTTCAAGTTTGAGCCTACCGTACCGCCTGGTGTTACTGTTCCCGAATGGTATCTGACAGGAATTTATGCATTCATGAGAACTCAATACGATAAATTTGTCACAGGATTACTGTGGCCATTGCTGTTTATCATATCATTTGTATTAATTCCATTCATAGACAGATACAAGAAATTCTCTTGGAGAGATAGACCAATTATTACTGCATTTGGAATTACTAGCCTTGCACAAATTATGGTAACCACATACTGGGGATTCTATATATCGCCAGATATTTCAGTCCCACTAGTAGAGCGTTTGGTAATTGATCCAATATTCTTCTATTCTACTATGATCTTGATGGTTCCATTAGGATTTGGATTTACCTATATGATGATTAAACTTGCAAACGAAGCTGAAAGAAAGTCAAAGCTTGCAAAAAGTACAGGCCCAAAAAAGGTTGCAACAATTAATCTTTCAGAAAAATGGATAAACTGGGTACTAGTTGCATTATTGGCATTCCAAGTCTTCCTAAACATTGCAGCTTACAATGCAGCATTAACTGGAATGAAAAATGTGTCTTTGTTCTTCATTGGAATTATTCTGCTAGTGTTTGCTGCATTCTTCCATGTCTACAGATATGCAATGAGTCAACAAAAGAATGCACCCCCACCCCCACCAGTACCAGTCCAAGATGAAAAACCAAAACTTGCCGAACCAGCTGCATCTTCTGAACTAAGCAAATTACCCGAAGGAAAATCTGACTCTGAAACAAAACCGGAACTTAAAGAATTAGCTCCAGAAGTTTCAGTATCAAAGACACAAGCAGATCTAGGAGTTGGTACAAATACTAATCCAAATCTTGGTTCTAATGATATTCAAAAACCATGATTCCAAAAATCCTAAACAAGCTTTATAAGAACTTGGGAGAGTAAAAAAATTATGAGTGCGCCTACATCCAGTCACGCATACGGTATTGGGGTAATTGCACTAATCATTGGCATGTCAGCTACTGTAGTTTTTTACACTTCATTTTATCTTCCAGAATCCCTTGCAAAACCTTCAGTTGATGAACATATTTTACATCCAGAAAAAGATTTGATAATTCAAATAGTTCCAGGTGCCGTAATCGAGGGAAATGAAAACTATGTTCCAAATAAGGCCGAAGTTTTATTGACAATTAATAATAGAGTGATATGGGAAAACATGGATGATACTGCACATACTGTAACTCCTGATCACAGACATGCCGATGCTTATAGTGGTGACTTTGGGTCTTCTGGTGTTCTCAAACCTGGCGATACATATGAATTTCTATTTACAGAACCACAAGAAGTTCATTACCACTGTCAACCACATCCATGGATGACTGGTTCTTTAATTGTAGAAAAGAGTAGATTCTAGACAGAATATTTTGCAAAAATTATCTGACTTTCAATTTCTTTGTGTTGTTCAATAATTGATGCTCTGAATTTTATCTCATGTTCTTGCTTTGGTTCAAATTGAATTAGTGCAGTAAACTCTGCAGTATTATCAGGCATTACATCTTTGTTGATAAACAATCTTGAAACATTTTGAGAGATATTTTTCCCATTATATGATTTGTAAATAATGTGCTCATTTGAATCAGAAATTTGAGTATTAATTACAACTCCATCATATCTTCCTGGATAAGATACTGAAATTACTCCCTTTATCTCTGTGTTTGGATGAATATCTGTAGAATTTAATTTAAAATCTATATCCTTCACGAGAATACCTAATTAATTTAGAATAAATAATTTTGTTAAACGGGCCCAAAGGGCTTCGATCCCTTGACCATTGGATTAGAAGTCCAACACTCTATCCATGCTGAGCTATAGGCCCAAAAACATAGCAATTAATTGCCATTTTAAGGGTTTACAGCCACTTTTTTTTGTAATTTTCTCTTTCCATTTTGAAGAGAAATTGTTGCGCAAATCCTGCATAGGGGCCAAAATGTTTTACAATTTTTTCATGTAATATTTCATATTGTTTTTCTGTAATGGTTTTTGTCATTATTTTAAATTCATCCAAATAATATTTCTCTAAAATTTTAATCATCCATCTATCTAATGGAAAAGATTCCAGTTTATTTAATGAGAATAATAATACGCAATCAGCCACTTTATTTCCAACACCTGGAATTTTACAAATATGTTTTTTAGCCTCAGAATAGTTTGTTTTTCTTAACTCCTCAAAATCTATTTTTTTTAAAACAACTACTTTTGCAGCTTCTTTGATAAATTTTGCACGATATCCAACTCCGCATTTTTTAATTTCAAAAATTGACGCTTGAGATAATTTTTCGGGTGTTGGAAATAAAAAAAATTCCTTATTGTCAAATTTTATCTTATCTCCAAATCTTGCACAAATACATTCTAAGCTTTGTTTAATTTTTGGAATATTTGAATTTGAAGACACAATAAATGAAATCAAACATTGGAAAGGATCTTGATCCATTAATCTTAAACCAAAATATTTTTTTACGGAATTTTTTGTTACCTTGTCTTTTGAAATTGATTTTATTATTTGGTCTGTGTTGTCTTTATTTCTAAAAAAATCAATGGATTTATTTTGATATGATTTGATTTTACCTAAATTATCAATCCTTAGAACATTTTGTCCATTTACCCCATACCAATAATCCTGATATTTTCTCCAAAGAAAAACTTGGCCACTATTAATTGAAATATCTACATTTATTGTATACTTTTTTTGCATATTATACTGAAATTACATCATTGACTTTCGGAGCGATAGTCTCTAACCCAAATTTCTCATTAATTTCCTTTGCAAATAATTCACATGATTCAGTGTCTCCATGAACAGTACACACTTTAGGATTTCCCTTTATCTGTTTGATCATATCAAATAATTCATTTCTATCGGCATGCCCAGAAAAATCAAATTGTTTTACTTCAGCAGTAACATGAATATCTTTACCCCGTGAGGAAACTTTTCCAGTTTCAAGTAATTTTCTTCCAGGAGTTCCTTCTCCTTGGTACGAGACAAGAGCAATTCCGTTTTTATCATCAAATGAAAGTTGTTGTAAATAATACACTGCATTTCCTCCCACTAACATTCCTGCAGGTGAAATTACAACACATGGCTCTTCCATTGCATGTTTCCTTTCATTATGTTCTCTGATTGATACAGCACTTTTGATTGCTTCTGAGAAAACTTTAGGATCTCGTAAATAATCTGGATGTCTAAACATTATCTCGTTTACTTTTAATGCCATTCCATCCATGATGATTTTATGTTTAAAGTTAGCACTCTTTAAAATACATGCAATTTCTTGAGAGCGTTCAACTGAAAAAGATGGAATAAACAGTGTTCCTTTTCTATCCATTACCTCATTTGCAAATTCAATTAATTCCCTTTCAGTTTCTTTTCTAGGTCTTTGCTCAGTCATTGCATAAGTACTCTCAGTAATTAGCAAGTCAATCTCACCAATATCCAAATCCATCTCTCGAAGCATTCGTGAACCATTTGTCTTTATATCACCTGTATAGAATAGACGCTTTTTTTCAGATTCCACTAATACTGTACTTCCACCAATCACATGTCCTGACTCTCTTAATTCAAAAGTTGCATTTCCTTTGGTAATTTTTTCTTTAAAACCAATTTCTTTGGCATTTTTCATCATATTATTTAGTTCAGGAATATCAAATGGGTGTGAATTTTTTTCAATTTTTAGCATGTCTTCAATTAATAATTTTGATAAATCAAAGGTTGGTGGAGTTGCATAGACATCAGTATTTCCACTTACAAAAAGTGATGGTACATTTCCTGAATGATCAAGATGTGCATGTGTGATAATTATTGCATCCAAATCCTTTGGTTTTACATGAACAGGATATTGGGGTGGTGTTCCTCTTCTTCCAAATAATACTCCATAATCAAGTAACAGGTTAGTTCCATTGCAATCAACTAAAAAACCAGATCTGCCAACTTCATTTGCAGCTCCTAAAACTTTAACATTCAAGAATTAAAGTGAATTTAAGACGACGTTAAAACCTTCTTAGCATTAGACCGATCATTATGCCTGTTATGGAATCTACAAAAGCTTTAATTAGTGTAAGCTAAGATCCGATCCTCATGGGAAGAAGCTTCCAAGAATGGTTAGGACAACAAGATCAAGCCGTCGTCGCTAAAACACGTGCAGGTGACGAAGCAAACAAACCACTCCTAAACCAAATTAACTGGATTTGGGTTAACAATCTGATGAATCAGAAAGCAGACCTAAATCCTTCTTCTGCTGAATTACTTGACTGGGTTACTTCTGGTCAAATAGACGCAATGAGAAAATAAACGTGTAAAACACGTTATCTTTTTGTTTTTTAGATTTTCGAATCTAAATTCTGCGCATATTTTTTCATAGATCTATTTCATAACAGGGTTATGAATTTCAATCATGGTTTAAATAGTCTCCAAGCCATCTTGTAATTGTAATGCCAATAGCAATACTTCCAGACATTGATGAACAAAGATGTATCGGATGTGCACTATGTGTAGAAATCTGTACAACTCTTGGTCCAGATGTCCTTAGAGTAAAACCTGTTGAAGGCTGGAAGAGAGGTAAAGCATTTGTTTTCTATCCAGAAAGATGTATTTCTGATGGTGCATGCATAGGTGTATGCCCAACAAAGTCAATCTTTTGGATGAGACCAATGAATTACACCGCTGGACAACCAGTACCTCTTCACAAAAACGGTATCTTCATCAAAGGTTGGGCAGAAGACGCAGCACTATAAGCTGAATCTTTTAGCACATTCTTTTTTCTTATTTTTAATTATACAAATGATTTTTTCTTAATTTTTTTTGGTAGAGTTTTTACAAAATGTTTTACAAATTCATCTTTTCTGTCATAATGTATCTCTTCAAATTTGTTTTTATCAAAGAAATTTTTCCAAGTATTCTCAAATACTGAGAATTCTTTTGGGTCAAAATCAATTCTGGCAGTCTCATGATGTGCTGCAGGAAAAATATCTGAAATCTCTATTGGAATCAATCCTAAAACTGGATTGTATTGACAAACTTGGAAAGACTCAAAATCTTTGATTTTTCTTTTTAATCCCACGTATTGATGTGATAGATATGCTGGCTTTGTGCTGCTCTCACTGGTAATGATTATTCTTTTTTTCTTTGATTTGAATTCTCTGACAATATTGTGATATGATTGAACCTCTGGACGGAATTGATCCTCTTTTCCATAAAGAAAAATTGCTTTTTCTTTAAATTTTGGTGTAGTTATACTTAGAAATTCATAATTTTTGGTCATTACTTCAACCATTTCAAATAATTTGGGATGGGCCCTTGCCTTTTTCATTACATACTCCCATAATCTTCCCTCATGAATTGCCTGTTTTACCCTGTCAACTTCAAGTTTTATTGAATACAAATTATGAATCGCTAACTGATTGATTTTATCAGTTGACTCAAGCTGACGTAACTCATCTGGAGTGTATTTTGAGCAGACTTCACAATTGCATGGGAAAGTGGAAATATCTGATAAATAACGAGTACCATCATCAGTTATGTATCGTAATTGCTTTGCATAAAGCATGTATGATGCTGAATCAAAAGTATCACAACCCAAAGCCACGGCAAAAGGAATGGTTAGTGGATGTCCTGCTCCAAACAGATGCAATGGAATAGAATGAGGCATATTCTTTTTTGCAGCCACTATCATCTGAGCCAACAATCTATACTCATATGATTCCATAAATTCAACTGGACTTCCCAAAGCTAACATTTCAAATCCAATGTCTACTAGACTCTTTGTTGATTTTGCAACTAGTTCAAAATGTTCTCCGCCCTGAATCGGACCAATCCATATCTGACCATTATTCTCTTTTTCATCAAGGGTTTGTTTTGAAACTTTGAGAGTGTGTTTTACATACGCTTCTGCTTTTTTAATTGGTAAGCCAAATCCTGTTGGTTTGTCAAGTGGGATTGCAAAATCCGTTAAAATCCCTTTCTCAAAATTTGCCATCTCTGGTGGCAAAACTTTTAGATCTCCATATTCTAAAACCTGGTAACCACCTGAATCTGTCATGATTGCTCCGTCAAAATCTATGATTTTGTGAATTCCTTTTTTAATTGCATCATCTCCATAATTATTTTTTGTAATGTATGCATTGGTAATTACTAGATCAAAACCCATATCTCGAATTTTCTTTGATGGGATGGTTTGTTTTACTGGGTGAATTACAGGAACATAAGCTGGTGTCTCAATCTTTCCATGGTTAGTGTAAAGAGTTCCTATCCTTCCAGCTAAATCTGTCTTTGATATTTCAAACAAGTGATCTTCCAAAATATAAGACGTTATTTAATCAATCATCAAAAAATTTTTTAAAATCATTATTTTTTGTTACTAAATCAAGCCAATCGACTTCCTCCGTTTGAGTATCGCCTGAAATAACATTGATGGCTTTTTCTGTTACCTCCTGAATGCTTTTTTCACTCGTATCTATTTGAAATGCTTTCTCTTGAAATTCTCTGATTGTATCATGGGTGATAATGCCTAAAATTTCACTACCCGTGTTTTCCTTACTTTTTTTATCATTATACTTTCTTTGTTTATACACATCGAGAAGTTCATAGGGATTTCTTCTCAGAATAATTATTTTTTCCACTTGATTTTTTTCTAGAACATATGGAGCTAAATGTCCTATGATTAGGCTATTTTTAGATATTTTTTCTTTAAGGACTTTTTTTAGTTTTTCAGTATCTACATCATTAGTATTTTGATTTACTTCAAATAATCCTGAATCTTTTGCTATTTTGTTGATGTCAATTACATTTAGATTGAATTTCTGAGCAATTTTATCTGAAATACTATGTTTTCCCACTCCAGGATTTCCAGTAATTGCAATTGACATTAACTAAAAACTGTATAATCAACATTAAACGATTTCTGCAATACTAATAAGTAGAATTGAATTTTTGAGAATATTGCAAATTGGACTATTGGGTAAAGCAAATGTTGGAAAATCTACTTTTTTCTCAGCTGCAACTGAAACACCTGTAGCGTCAGGAAATTTTCCATTTACTACAATTGAACCAAACATTGGTGTGGCTTATGTTCAGTCTGATTGTGCTTGCAAACATTTTGGAATAAAACATGAAAATCCATTATGTGTTAATGGGACTAGATTTATTCCAGTCAAACTAATTGATGTTGCTGGATTAGTTCCTGGTGCACATGAAGGAAAAGGACTAGGAAATCAATTCCTTGATGACGCAAGACAAGCTGAAGTTTTGATACATGTTGTAGATATTGCAGGAACAACTGATATCCAAGGACAACCAATTCCAGTAGGAACCCATGATCCTCTAGAGGACGTTGCATTTGTTCAAGATGAATTTGATCAATGGTTTGCAGATATTTTAAAGCGAGAATGGGATAAGATTACAAGAGAAATTGATCAAAAGCGTGCAAAACTAACTGATGGAATTGCAAAGCGATTCACTGGATTAGGCATAAAGGACTATCAAGTACAAGAAATTTTACAAAGACAGGGTCTAATCTCAAAAAACCCAAAAGATTGGCAAGATGAAGACATTCAAAGATTTGTAAAGGAATTAAGAAAGAGTACTAAACCCATGATTATTGCAGCAAATAAAGCAGATTTATGTAAAGATTTTGAAGTAATTAAAAAAATTCCAGAAATCACAATTCCTTGTAGTGCTGAAACTGAACTCCTTTTACGTAAAGCAGCAAAAGCAGGAATCATACACTACTCACCAGGGGATGAAGATTTTGATATTGTTCAAGGAAAAGAAATTCCACCTCCTCAGCAAAAAGCACTTGAATTGGTAAAGTCTGTATTAACAAAAATTTCTTCTACTGGCATTCAAAAAATTCTAAATACTGCTGTATTTGATTCTCTTAAATTTATTGTAGTCTATCCTGTAGAGGATGAAACTAAACTAACAAACAAAGATGGAGAAATTTTACCTGACACCAAATTAATCCCACAAGATTCTACTGCAAAAGATTTGGCAGGTTTGATTCATGCTGATATTGCAAAGGGATTTTTGCATGCTATTGATTGTAAAACAAAACAACGAATCAGTGGAGAGCAAAAACTCAAAAATGGCGATGTTATCAAAATTGTATCTACATTAAGTAGGGGATAACATGCTTGGTCTGGGAATTGAAAGTACTGCTCACACATTCTCTTGTGCAATTATAGAAAAAAAAGGCAAGAAAGGCAAGATTCTCTCTGATATAAAAAAAATTTATCGCCCAGATGATGGAGAAGGGATTCATCCAAGAGAGGCATCACGCCATCATATCGAAAACAGCTCAATTGTTCTATCTGAATGTCTAAAAGAAGCAAATACTACAATCAAGGACTTGGACATTATTTCATATGCTGCAGGTCCAGGTCTTGGTCCTTGTTTACGAGTGGGTGCAGTAGTAGCAAGATCTCTATCTTCATTTTATAAAATTCCGATTTATCCTGTCAATCATGCAATTGGACATATTGAATTAGGAAAATTACTTACTGGAGCTACGAATCCTCTTGTTCTTTTAGTTTCAGGTGGTCATACAATGTTGCTAGCATTTCTAAACAAGCAGTGGCGAGTTTTTGGAGAAACTCTGGACATTACTTTAGGTCAACTACTTGATCAATTTGGTCGCTCTCTTGGATTTGCTTCACCATGTGGTAAAAATATTGAAGACTTGGCATCTTTATCTTCAAATTATATTGTTTTGCCATATTCAGTTAAGGGAAATGATGTTTCATTTTCAGGACTATTATCTGCAACAAAATCTATTGCAAAAAAAAGCAAGAATGATGCATGTTATTCCCTTCAAGAAACAGCTTTTGCGATGATAAGTGAAACTGTTGAGAGAGCCCTGTCATTTACTGGAAAAAAAGAATTGATGATTGTTGGTGGAGTTGCTGCTAACAAAAGATTATCTGAAATGCTTCAAGATGTATGTAAAAGACACAATTGCAAATTTTATGTGGTGCCTTTAAAATATTCAGGTGATTGTGGAAGTCAAATTTGCTGGACTGGTCTATTAGAATCTCAGGTTAAGCGTGGAGTAAATCTCAAAGATACTTTTGTTACACAATCATGGAGATTAGACTCTGTTAAAGTAGATTATTGATTTTTAAATTCACTTATTGCGTTTTCAATGCTCTTCAACCATCCTTTAGTATTAAAAACTCCAAACTTGAAGATTTGTTCACCATTATCGGTTTTTGCAGTAAAACACACTTTTTTGATTAGTAATCCTTCTTTCCAAGTTTTAGTAACATTCTCTAGCGAAACATCAATTACTGTATCACCAAATTGTTTAGAAAAGTCCATCATTCTAGATCTTGTTTTATCAAATGCTAATCTCTTATTTGTTAATGTAAGAATTCCTGCACCTAGATTATCCTCATTACAATCTTCTTGCTTGATCTTCTTTTCTCCCTCATCCATGGTTAATTTTTATTGAATTCCTATAGATATAATGTTAATGAAATTAATCAAAAAAGGAGCAGAAGCTGACATTTATCAAACTTTTTGGCAAGACTCTAAAGCCATTCTAAAAATTCGAAAGATTAAGAACTATCGTAATGATTCTCTTGATTCAAAAATCAGAAAGCAAAGAACAATTAAAGAATCTCAAATGTTATCTCATGTAAAATCATTTGGCATTCCATCACCTATGGTTTATTTTGTAAATATGAATAATACTTCAATAACAATGCAAGAAATTCCTGGTAAACCCGTTCATGATTTATCTGAATCAAAAATAATTGAATTATCAAAACAAATTGGAAAATTGGTTGGATTGCTACATAAAAATGGAATAATGCATGGTGATCTAACCACATCAAATTTTATTTTATTTCAAAATATTGTATATGTTATTGATTTTGGTCTATCACAAAATACTATAAAACCTGAAGACCACGCAGTTGATTTAAGATTAATTAAAGAAATTCTAAACAGCGCTCATGCTAAAATTATGATTCCTGCCTGGAAAAATTTCCTTTTAGGATACAAATCTGTAGTAGGAAATGAGTATTATATAAAAATCCTAAATTTGGTCTCAGATATTGAGAGTCGTGGAAGATATGCAACAGTTGTTTGATATTTACTTTGTATCGTCTAATAAACACAAATACCAAGAAGTCAAAAAAATTCTCAATACATTTGGAATTGAAATTGGATTTTTCAAAACTGAACTAGAGGAAATTCAATCAAATTCCTTGAAAGATATTGCAAAGAAAAAAGCTAAAGATGCTTTTTCAAAATGTAAAAAGCCTTTGATTATTGAAGATGATGGACTTTTTATTGATTCTCTGTCTGGATTTCCTGGTCCATACTCATCATATGTTTTTCAAACTATTGGTAATGTTGGAATTCTTAATTTGTTAAAAAATAATAGAAAAGCAAAGTTTGAATCAATAATTACTTTTTGTGATAAAAAAAATTTACAATCATTTAACGCAAAGATTAGTGGAACAATTTCTAAATCCCTAAAAGGAAAAGGCTGGGGATATGATCCAATCTTTACACCAATAAATTCTTCTAAAACTTTTGCTGAATTAAAAAATAAAAATCAATTATCTCATAGATACAAAGCACTAAAAAAATTTTCTAAATGGTATTTAGATAGGCAGGAATCCAACGATCTATAAATCGTTCTTTATTTTGTAATACACAAATTCTTGATACAAAACTTTCATCCATGATTGAAAATATTTTACTTTGTTTGATAATTTCTTCACTGAATTGTTTTACTTCTTCCATTTCTAACATGTTTGAATGCTCTAGTCTGTTAGTTGAACGACCAATATGCATGTAAGATTTTATCTCAATGAAATGTGGACTAGATTTTTTAAACATTTCTGCAAAGGCTGGAATCATTTCCTTTTGTGTGTTAAAGTCTCGAATTAGAGTAATTCGTAGAACTGTTCTGGTATTCAAATTCTTTAACATATCAAGAGTTCTGTTCCATCTTTCCCATGAGTCATCATATTTTGGTTTGTTAATTCTTAAAAATGACTCATAATCTGCAGCATTAGTTGATAGATACAATTGTGTAGGTAATGCATCCTCATCTTGTAACCTTTGAATCATGTCTGGCTCTTGTCCGTTTGTTACAAGAAATATTGATTTTGTTGCTTCAAGTGATTTTAGATATTTTATTAGCTCAGGTAGTTTTGGATACATAGTTGGCTCCCCAGAAAGTGAAATGGCATAGTGACTTGGTAGCAATGATTCATCTAATCTTTGTTTATCGTTTCTAGAATCACCATAATATCCATTGATTAGTTTTTTTCTTTCAGCCATTAATTTAATTAGGATATCTTTTGGTTCTGCAACTTGTTCAGCATCCATTTTTAGAGAATCATAAAACTCCATTGGTCTCCAACAATACACACAACGATTTTCACAATGCATACCTGCTGGAGAAAACTCCATACATCTATGAGTTGAAATTCCATAGAATTTGTGTTTGTAACAACTTCCTTCATGCTTGAAAGATTTTTTCGTCCAATGACAAAGCTCGACTGTTGAATGATCTGCAACACCATACTTTGCTTTTTTTAATTGCTCAGATATTGTTGGTTTGATCTGAATTAGGTGATCATCCTCTTCAATTGTTTCTCCAGAACAACTCATATGTTCAAATCTTGATCTCATTTACTTAAATTGATCGAGATTTTTGTCCATCATGGAATTTTTTACTAAATCTTCAAAGATTTTTAGCTGATTCTAGAGTGAGGTTTAATAACTGGATCCTCGACGTATTTTTAGGCATTGAAAAAAATACATATTTTACCATTTCTAGTCTTGCTTGTTACTACTTTAACCAGCATTCCTCTAAGTCCAGCTTTTGCTGAAATTGACTTGGATCGAGATGGCGTTGATGATTCAATTGACTTATGTCCAAATCTTCAAGAAGATTATGAGAGTGCAATAGATGGATGCCCATCAAATTTTGTTCCATGGTATGATGAGGACTTTGATGGAATTCCAGATCATTTAGATCAATGCCCAAATCTTAAAGAGCGTTACAATAAGTTCCAAGATGAGGATGGTTGTCCTGATTTATCTCCATCTGGTGGAAAAGGTGGATTGCCTGATTCTGACGGTGATGGTATAGTTGACTTGGTAGATAATTGTCCAAATCAACCAGAAACATTCAATGGTATTTTAGACACTGATGGTTGTCCTGATACTTTTGGTGCCGGTGATAGAGATAGAGATGGAGTTCCAGATAACTTAGACAAATGTCCTCTAAGTGCTGAGACTTACAATAGATTCCAAGATCAAGACGGCTGTCCTGATAATGCAACAGATTCTTCTTTTATTGATTCAGATAATGATGGTTTACAAGATAAAATTGATTTATGTCCAAATGAACCCGAAGTGTTTAATGGTTATAGGGATACAGACGGCTGTCCTGATGTCGTTTTAGATACTACATTTAATGATAAAGATGGTGATGGTATTGATGACAAATTTGATATTTGTCCAAATGAACCAGAAACTTTCAATAGATTCGCAGATTATGACGGTTGTCCTGATTCAGCTCCTTCTTTTGATGGAGTACTAGATGATACTGATGGTGACAGAATTAAAGATGTTAATGATGTATGTCCACTTGAACCAGAAAGATATAATGGATTCCAAGATGATGACGGCTGTCCTGATATTCCTCCATATTCAAGTGATGTTGATTCAGACCTAGATGGAATTCCAAACAGTATTGATCAATGTCCACAAGTAAAAGAAACTTACAATAGATTCCAAGATCAAGACGGTTGTCCTGACTTTGTAACAAGTGATAAAGGAATTCCTGATACTGATGGAGACGGAATAAATGATTTTGCAGATTTATGTCCAAATCAACCAGAAACTTTCAATGGCATTTTTGATAGAGACGGCTGTCCAGATTCTGCATCCACTCAAGATAGAGATAGAGATGGTGTTCCTGATGAATTAGATAAATGTCCACTTAACCCTGAAACTTATAATGGATTCCAAGATGATGACGGCTGTCCAGACGGTGTCTCTGGATTATCTAATGCCGACTTTGATGGTGATGGAATAATTGATTTGAATGATAAATGCCCTCTTGAACCAGAAACAGTTAATGGATATCAAGATCAAGACGGTTGTCCAGATCTTGCAGTTTTAGATTCTGACGGTGATGGTATTCGAGATGAATTAGATCAATGTCCAACTGAAGCTGAAACATGGAATAGATATCAAGATCAAGACGGTTGCCCAGACAATCCATCTGAATTTGATTCTGACTTTGATGGTATTTTAGATGGAGTAGATCAATGTCCACTTGAGAGAGAAAGATATAATGGATTCGAAGATGATGATGGTTGCCCAGATTATCCAGATTATGTAACTAGTTTAGATTCAGACTATGATGGAATTCCTGATAAAACTGATCAATGCCCAAATTCACCTGAAACTTATAATAAATTCCAAGACTTGGATGGATGTCCTGATAATATAGCAGATAACAAAGGAATGCCAGATTCAGATGGTGATGGAATTAATGATTATAATGATCACTGTCCAAATCAACCAGAAACATTCAATGGAATTCTAGATAGAGACGGCTGTCCTGATAGTTATATTCCATCTAATGACCGTGATAGAGATGGAATTCCTGATGCAATAGATGCATGTCCAACTGTAAAAGAGACTTACAATAGATTCCAAGATGATGATGGTTGTCCCGATACCATTACAACATCATTTGTGATTGATTCAGATAATGACGGAATTAATGATATTGATGATGATTGTCCACTAGTTGCTGAAAACTATAATGGATTCCAAGATGAAGACGGTTGCCCTGATGTTGATGATACACAACCTGACTCTGACGGTGACGGTGTTCCAGATGTAATGGATATGTGTCCTACCCAAAACGAAACATGGAATCGATTTGCAGATTATGACGGTTGTTCTGATACAGTACCTACAGGAAATCTAAGAGTTGATACTGATGGCGATGGAATATTTGATGATAATGACTTGTGTCCAAATGAAAAAGAAACTTGGAACAAATATTCTGATTCAGATGGTTGTCCTGATATATCTCCAGAGCAATCAAGATACAAACATGATGCTGACTTAGATGATATTATCAATGAATATGATCTATGTCCACTAGAGCCTGAGACTTACAATAATTATCAAGATTCAGATGGTTGTCCCGACACAGCACCTGGACAATAGGAGTATCTGGAAATGAATAAACAACTTCTTTTAGGATTTTTGATTTTACTTACATCTACAATAGGAATGTTTCCTGGAGGTGCCTTTGCTAATCAAGCAATTGACTCTGACGGTGACGGTGTTCCTAATGATATCGATCAATGTCCTCATCTAAAAGAAGATTATGATCCTCAATATGGCAATAACATTGATGGGTGTCCTGCTGATTTTGTTCCATGGTATGATGCTGATTTTGATGGAGTAGAAGATCATATTGATAATTGCCCAACTGTAAAAGAGACTTACAATAAATTCCAAGATGATGACGGTTGTCCTGACATTGCTCCAAGTGGGGCAAAAGACATTGCTGACTCTGACGGAGATGGCTATCCTGATTATATGGACTTGTGTCCTAATCAACCAGAAACTTTCAATGGAGTTGATGATAAGGACGGTTGTCCTGAAAATGCATTGAGTCTAAAAGATTCAGACAGAGATGGCATTTCTGATCCTTTAGATGCATGTCCATTAGAACCTGAAACTTACAATAGATTCCAAGATGATGACGGTTGTCCTGATTCTGTTGACTCTACTACAACTCAATACCAATTCCCAGATACTGACGGTGATGGAATTGAAGACAGATGGGATTCATGCATTAACGAGCCAGAAAATTATAATGGTTATTTGGACAAAGACGGTTGCCCTGATGTTCCAGGTGCTACCTCCCTAGAATTAATTGATACTGACTATGACGGAATTCCAGATGATAGAGATGATTGTCCTTTAGAGCGTGAAAATTATAATAAATTCCAAGACGATGACGGTTGTCCAGATTTAATTGAGTACAAATTCACTGGTGATGCAGACGGTGACGGTATTCCAGATCAAAACGATTTGTGTCCTTTTAGCCCTGAAACATATAATAAATTCCAAGATTGGGATGGCTGCCCTGATCATATTGCTGATGACAAATTTGCAGCAGATACTGACGGTGATGGAATAATTGATAGAATAGATTTGTGTCCTACTCAACCTGAAACATTCAATGGATTCCAAGACAAAGACGGTTGCCCTGATTCATTAGGTTTCAATGACAAAGATAGAGATGGTGTTCCAGATAATTTAGATGCATGTCCATTAGAACCTGAAACTTACAATAGATTCCAAGATTTAGACGGTTGCCCTGATACTATTGATTCATTGGTATCACAATACCAATTCCCAGATACTGACGGTGATGGAATTGAAGACAGATGGGATTCATGCATTAACGAGCCAGAAAATTATAATGGTTATTTGGACAAAGACGGTTGCCCTGATGTTCCAGGTGCTACCTCCCTAGAATTAATTGATACTGACTATGACGGAATTCCAGATGATAGAGATGATTGTCCAACTATTGCAGAAAGATACAATGGATTCCAAGATGATGACGGTTGCCCTGATAGCGTTCTTCTTCCATTCAATGGTGACTCTGACGGTGATGGTATCCTTGATGATGTAGATCAATGCCCACTTGCAAAAGAGACATACAATAAATTCCAAGATTGGGATGGCTGCCCAGACTATATTGCTGATGACAAATTATCAGCAGATACTGACGGTGATGGAATTCCTGATAGAATAGATCTCTGTCCTACTCAACCTGAAACATTCAATGGATTCCAAGACAAAGATGGCTGTCCTGATAGATTATCAACACAACTTGATTCTGACAGAGATGGAATTCCAAATGTATCTGATGCATGTCCATTAGAACCTGAGACATATAACAAATTCCAAGATGATGACGGTTGCCCTGACTCTGTTGACTCTACAATTTCTCAATACCAATTCCCAGATACTGACGGTGATGGAATTGAAGACAGATGGGATTCCTGCATTAACGAGCCAGAAAATTATAATGGTTACTTGGACAAAGACGGTTGCCCTGATGTTCCAGGAGCAGAGTCTACTATTCCAGTTTATGCTGACTCTGACAATGATGGATATCCAGATGTAGTTGACTCTTGCCCATCTCAACCTGAAACATGGAACAAATACTTAGATTGGGATGGCTGTCCTGATATTGCTCCAGAACAGCAAAGATTTGTCCATGATGATGATTTGGATGGAATCATAAACGATCTTGATTTGTGTCCATCTGATCCTGAGGATTATGATGGTGACCGAGACGAAGACGGTTGCCCTGATCCATGATTGTTATTTTTCAAAATTTAGAAGAATCTATTTAACGTGAGACTTAATAAATACGTGATAATAGCGGTGTCATAGACAATGAAAAAACAATTTCTCTTAGGTTTTCTACTTTTACTTACATCTACTATTGGGCTACTACCTGGCAGTGTATATGCTAATGTTGAAATTGACTCTGACGGTGACGGTGTTCCTAATGATGTGGACTTTTGCCCTCATCTAAAAGAAGATTATGATCCTCAATATGGCAATAACATTGATGGGTGTCCTGCTGATTTTGTTCCATGGTATGATGTGGATTATGATGGAATTCAAGATCATATTGATAATTGCCCAACTGTAAAAGAGACTTACAACAAATTCCAAGATGATGACGGTTGTCCTGATATTGCTCCAGGTGGGGCAAAAGACATTGCTGACTCTGACGGGGATGGCTATCCTGATTATATGGACTTGTGTCCAAATCAACCAGAAACTTTCAATGGAGTTGATGATAAGGACGGTTGTCCAGAAAATGCATTAACCTTAACTGATAGAGATAGAGATGGCATTTCTGATACGCTAGATGCATGTCCATTAGAACCTGAAACTTACAATAGATTCCAAGATGATGACGGTTGTCCTGATTCTGTTGACTCTACTACATCTCAATACCAATTCCCAGATACTGACGGCGATGGAATAGATGACAGATGGGATGCATGCTTGAATTCACCTGAAAACTACAATGGATTTCTTGACTGGGATGGCTGCCCCGATGTTACTGGATTTTCTGAAGCCTTGATAGATTCTGATTATGACAGTATTCCAGATTCTCGTGATGTATGTCCATTGGAACGTGAAAAT
This sequence comes from Nitrosopumilus sp., assembly GCF_025698945.1. Lineage (NCBI taxonomy): Archaea > Thermoproteati > Nitrososphaerota > Nitrososphaeria > Nitrosopumilales > Nitrosopumilaceae > Nitrosopumilus > Candidatus Nitrosopumilus sp. Next base: position 210,019 of record NZ_JAILWM010000002.1, on the reverse strand, counting down.
TTTAACAAATTCCAAGATGATGACGGTTGTCCTGACACTGTAGAATATGAAGTAACTAGTGATATTGACGGAGATGGAATTTCAAATCAATATGACTTATGCCCTTATGTTAAAGAAACTTACAACAAATTCCAAGATGATGACGGTTGCCCTGACTCTACTGGAACAAATACTTTTACTTATGATTCTGACGGAGATGGAATTGTTGATAATCTAGATCATTGCCCCAATCAACCAGAAACATATAATGGATTTTTAGATGATGACGGTTGTCCTGATAGCTTTAACTCAACACTAGATTCTGACATGGATGGAATTCCAAATGTTTTAGATGAATGTCCTTTAGAACCTGAAACTTACAACTTTTTCAAAGATGCTGATGGTTGTCCTGATACTTCTGGAACTGTTGTATCATCCTACGTATTTCCTGATGCTGATGGAGATGGTATAGATGACAGATGGGATGCATGTCTTGATGAAAAGGAAAACTATAATGATTATCTTGATAGAGACGGTTGCCCTGATGTACCTGGAGTTTCAAAATCTGCATTATCTGACATTGATTATGATTTAATTCCAGATATTTTTGATGAATGTCCAACTATTGCTGAAAGATATAATCAATTCCAAGACGAAGACGGTTGTCCTGATACTATAGCTTATGATTCATTTGGTGATTCTGATTTTGATGGAATTCCTGATAATATTGATCAATGTCCAAAAGCTAGAGAAACTTACAATAGATTCCAAGACACAGATGGCTGTCCAGATACTATTGCTGATAACAAGCCAACAGCAGATTCAGATGGTGATGGTATTGTTGATAATCTAGATTCCTGCCCAAATCAACCAGAAACTTACAATGGATTCCAAGACAAAGACGGTTGTCCTGATAGCTTTAACTCCATACTAGATTCTGACAGAGATGGAATTCCAGATATTTCTGATGCATGTCCACTAGAACCTGAAACTTACAACTTTTATCAAGACGAAGACGGTTGTCCAGATGCAACAGGCTCCATTATTCCATCTTATAGTTTCCCAGATACTGATGGAGATGGTATAGATGACAGATGGGATGCATGTCTTGATGAACAAGAGAACTTTAATGGATATTTGGATTGGGACGGTTGTCCAGATGTTCTAGCAGCACAATCAACTACACCTACAAAAATTGACTCTGATGGTGATGGCTATTATGACAATATAGATTTGTGTCCTACTCAACCTGAAACATGGAATAAATACAATGATCATGATGGCTGCCCAGATATTGCTCCAGAACAGCAAAGATTTGTCCATGATGATGATTTGGATGGTATCATAAATGATCTTGACTTGTGTCCATCTGATCCTGAGGATTATGATGGTGACCGAGATGAAGACGGTTGCCCCGATCCATGATTATTATTTTTCTATTATTTTAAAATAGTAAATATATCATAAATTCTGACTTTATATTATGCTTCCAAAATTTTCTAGTAGGGCATTTTTGGCTCCAATGGCTGGGGTGAGTGATCCTGCATTACGATTACAATGTAAAAAAATGGGAGCGGGATTAGTTGTAACTGAGTTTACTAACATTCATAGCATTATTGCAAAAGAAAAGCAACTAAAAGAAAAAATGAGTACAATACAAGACTTCATTGAATTCTCTGAAAATGAAAGGCCTCTATCTGTTCAGTTATTTGGCTCTGATCTTAATGCTTTAGAACAAGCTGCCAAAATCGTAGAACCTTTTTTTGATATAATTGATTACAATATGGGTTGTCCTGCACCTCATATTACTCAACAAATGGCAGGCGGTGCTCTTTTACAAGAAGTCAATTTAACTAATCAAATTTTTGAAACTCTTGTTAATGCTGTAAAAAAACCTGTTACGCTTAAAATTCGTGCAGGTGTTACTGATGCTAGCAAATTTCTTTTTAGAGAAATTGCTGAACTTGCAGAAGACAAGGGAATTCAAATGATTACTTTTCATCCAAGAACTGTAAGTCAAGGATATTCTGGAAATGCAGATTGGAAATTAATTAAAGAGCTCAAAGAAATTTCTAACATCCCTATAGTTGGAAATGGTGATATTACTACTCCTGAAGATGCAAAAAATATGCTTGATGAAACAAACTGTGATTATGTGATGATAGGACGAGGAGCAATGGGAAATCCATTTTTATTTGAACAAATCAACGATTATCTCAAAACTGGATCTTACAAGGAATATTCTTTTAAAGATAGATTGAATTCCTTTTTTGATTATTTGCATTTAACAATGAATTATAAAATTAAATTTGCAAACATAAAGGGTCAGGCCATGAGATTTACCAAAGGAATGAAAGGAGGTGCTCAATTGCGCTCTAAAATTACTTTTTCAAAAACAATTGAAGAACTAGAAAAAATCATGACATGTGCTTCCACAAACTCTTAGAATTTCAAATTTTTCTGAAAATACCTTTACATTCGTTCATATTTTAATCAAAAATGCTATTGAATTTTAAAATAAATTGGACTATTCTTATATATTTCAACATGGCATTTTATGTATGAAAATAGGAGTTGAATCATAATTGGCAACAGCTTATGTTCTCATAAACTGTGAGCTAGGTTCTGAAGAATCAGTAATCTCTGAACTAAAATCTATTGAAGGGGTAAAGGAAGTACATGGAACATTTGGCGCATATGATATCTTAGCCAAAGTTGAATCTGGGCAGGTAGAAGCCCTTAGAGAAACAATTACTTGGAAGATTAGAAAAATCCCAAAAATACGTTCAACCCTTACACTAATGGGAATTGAAGGGCAACAATGAATTTTCCAAAATCATTTGCTTTTATACTTAAATTGTAATGATATTCCATCCCTTCAAAAAACTCGTCTCCCAAAGAGACACCTATCTGAGAGGAGTAGTGACCCTCTCAGAAGCTTCATAAAATAATTTATCTTATAATAAAAGAAATGATTAGAGGGCTTCAGAACCTCTCTTTTTTGATGCAATGTTAATGACATCATCAACTGATGAAATCACAATAATACCATCTCCTGCTTTACCAGTAAATGATGCATCTATAATGGCTGCTGTAACCTTTTCTACTTGGGAGTCATCCACTATTGTACTTACAGTTGCAACTTTGTTGAATTCTGCGATAAAAGTTCCTGTTCCCCTTCCTGCTCTCATAGTTTGTCTTTCACCAGAACCTCTACCATTTCCTTCCAGAATGGTAAATCCTCCAACTAAATCCTTGATTGCATTGGAAACAGCACCTGTTTTATCAATGTGTACGGTTGCCTCAATTCGTTTCATTTTCATTCATTTTTTACTATTGTTTAAAAAAGATCATATGTTTTTTTTTCGTTTTTATGATACTATTTGCCAATTGGTTATTTTATTATCCTCTTGCCTTTTTAGGGTAAAAAAAAATGAAAATTATGAAAAGCGACGAAAAACGTTCTCACAGACTAAACTATCTCTTGAAGTTTTATTTGACAAATCCTCATGAGAATCAACTTTATCAAAGAGCCAAACAAATGGGTGTTTCTGATTCTACTGCTAAAGATTACATCAGAACAGTCATAATCCAAGCCCAAAAAATTTATTCAAAATAGGTCTCTATTAACAATTAAAATTCAAATATTATTTTTTTAATAAAGAAATCATTCGAAATGTTAAACAAGCTAATCATAAATAATCAAATTGAGATGATTTTTACATGAATGATCCTCTGTTAGATGACGTAAAGGCCCTTTTAGACAAAGATTTTGGAGATGATCGCATTCTAAAACAAATTTGTAGAGCATGTGAAAATAATGAAGTCATAAGTAATTATGAAAGAAATTATGTAAGGCAATTAGCAGAAAAACATCTTGGCAAAAAACCAATCAGTAAAACTCCTACACAAGAAGATAAACCAGTAATTCCTGATGTTGTTCTACCTGAAATTAAATTAATTCAACAAAATCAAACATATCAAACTAAACCCCAACCCAAATATTCTTCTAATGTAAAAAATTCCAAACTTTACATGGGTATTGGTGGTGTTGCATTAGTAATAATAATTGCTTTGGTTATTTCATTTAGTGATATTTCTGAAACATCACCTACATTAGTTAATACTCCAACTAGTACAGAACCTACTTCTCTTTCTGTTCAAACTGACTTGTCATCATATTCTAAAAAGGATCTAATTTCAATTAGCGGCATTTCTGATACCTCTGGAACTATAAATTTATCAATTCTAAATAATGAAAATGAATTAGTTTGGGCCGAACAAGTTTCTACTAAAAGTAATGGGAGATTTTCCACATTAGCTATTGCTGGTGGTGCTGGATGGGAAAACTCTGGAACTTATACTCTTAAAGTTGATAATGGTAAAGAAACTAAATCTAGTACCTTTTCATTTTCAAAGTAATTTACTAGAATTCTTTCCAATGAGAATCTAGTACCTCTCTTAGTTTCTCCACTGTGATCTCATTCATGTATTCTCTATAAACAATGAATTTATTTTGCCGATTTGATTCCTCACCATAAATATCCATAGTGTTTTTAGGAATTGCTCCTGATTTCCACTGTCTCATTTCAAATAACCAAACTGTGGAATCAGGATTAGAAAAGTCAATATCGTCACATCCTACAACATAAAGAAAACATTTTGACGATTGATTCAATTTTTCATGTAGTTTTTCGTAGGCAATCATTTGTCCTTTGGCAATATTGATCTTATCATTATGAAACCCCTTGAATTCTAGAATGATAAATCCACCATTATGCTCAATTAACCAGTCAATATCGGTACCACCTGAGGCTATCATGCCATGTACAATAAGATCCCCTAAAACCTCTCTACCCCTAGTAAATTCAGACTCATCGAAAATCTGATACTTTGCCTTTGGGCTCTTTCTAATTGGTTGAGATATTTGCTCAGTTTTTGTTAAAGTGTCTTTTTGGTATAATGTGTCGATTAAATCCTTAGTTTCATCAGCCATAAATTATCAAGATGATCACTGGATGATAAGAAAGTTTGTAAAATATTATACAGTCTTGCTATTTTTATGATTATCTACAGTAAAATTCCCCAACCCCGTCTTTGTACAAAACAAAATAATCATCGGGATTTTTTTTATCTTTCTTAGCATTTAGTGCATCTTGATACATTTCAAAATGTTCAACTAAATACAATTGATTGCCAGTATCTGCAAAATAATCAATTCCAACTAAATTAAATCCAGTATCTGGTGTAAGTTTGATTTTTTCTTTTTCAAATGAATCTTGAGTCAATTAATATAAAAAATTAATTATTCGTCATAAATCATTAAATTTTTTTCTTCTAATAATGAATGCAAGTTATGTACTGAACGATAAACATCAGACTCTTTTTTTGCTCCAGTACAAACCAATTTCCCTGATGCAAATAACAAAATAACTGTTTTTGGATCAAGCATTCTGTGAATTAATCCTGGAAATTGTTCTGGTTCATACATACTTCTAGGTAAAGTTCTTGCTGCTTTTTCTAAATGGATTTTTCCACCTAAATTAATTGCAGCTACAATATTTTGAACTGTAATCACTGCATCATTTTTAATTTTGATTTTTCCTTTTCTTAATTTCTGAACTACTGTATTAACTGCTTTTATTGCCATATCTTCAGATTTTGCTCCAGTACAAACCATTTTCCCTGTTCGAAAAATTAACGTTGCAGTTCTTGGATTTGTTAATCTAAAAACAAGTCCTGGAAATTGCTCAGGATGATATTCAGTATCTGGAAATTTTGCAGTTATGTCATTAAGATCAATTTTCTGATCAACAGATGCAGAAGCTACAACATTTTCAACACTAACAATAGGCTTTGTCTGAGGCATAACGAGGGGATTTAAATACTTCCTTTATATATACTAGTCCGATTTTTTGGAATATTTGAAATTTTCAATGATGTCCAATCCACTGATACCTAAATTCTTCATCAATGATATCTGATACAATTTCATTATTTTTTATTTTAGATTTTGGCAAATCTACTTCAAAAAAACCTAATTGACCTTTACAAGGAATTGGAATTCTAAATGCTTTTGCTTTCTTTAGTAAAAATCCATATGTTTTATTATGATAATCTTTAGATGCAAAATGAAATTTTTTCTCAGCATTAATCTCTTTTAACGAATTATACTTTTTTACATCATATAGTTCTGCTTTGCCAACAATAACACCAGTTACAAATTTTTTATTTATTTTCAATCTCTTAGAATCTTTAGTTCTAATTTTAATTGGTGCATGAATTAAAAATTCACCTCGAAAATTCGTGTTCCATTTTCTTAACTCTATAGTTTTTTTACCTGAGATAATCAAATCAGCAAATGGTTGAGAAACCGAAAGACATTTCAAAATATTATTCAGTAGCTACTTTGATGTATTCCCCAGGATTTTTACCTCTTCCTTCAGGTAAGTTTGTGATTCCACCATTCAAACTCTGAGTAACTATTCCTTTACTTGCAAGTACTTGTGCAGTCATAAGTGATGTATTTCCTGCCATGCACACTAACAAGGATTTTCCTTTTGAACCATTTAGTTCCTTACTGAGTTCTTCTGGAATTTGTTGAGTTGATAATAATTGATTAATGGTGCTTGCTTTGGGTATTGAAATTTTAGACTTGTCAATTCCTAATGACTTTGCAATCATTTCAATTCCTTCTTCCTTAGGAGTATATTGTGTATGTACCCAGATAACTTTATCATAATCATTTACTGTTGATGATGCTTGCTCTAAGGAAATGTTTATTGGCATTTTATTTTTTGATATCTGCTCAAAGTTCTTCCTGTATTTTTCAATTCCATCAGCTACCATGATGACAAATTTTTTATAATTTCCAGATTTTGCCATCTCCATTGCTGAAAATAATTCTAGAGCTGTGCTTTCTCCAATATCGTGTCCTTTATCCACAAAATACTTTAAAAGAAATTTTGCTTTCTCAAAATCCACCTCGTGTTCTGCTGCATATGTCTTAGGATCATATAGTGTCAATCCTGTGGCTTTTGCCTTAGTTCTAATTCCTGCAACATCTTGTCCTGGGTTTGGGAAAACTACATGAATTGATTTTTTTCCATATTTGTTGGTCATATATTGACTTAAACCTCCTGATGTTCCTCCAGTACCAAATGAACAAATTATTTGATAATTTTCTAATGAATCTCCATTTTTGTGCAGTTGCTGATCAATTTCAGGAGCTGTTACTGTCCTATGGATATCTATGTTCAATTCATTATCGTATTGTTTTGGACAGAATAAATCGTAAATTTTTGCAAGAAATCTTGCCAAGTTTATGATGTCTTGTTTAGCTAGCAATGATTCTATATCTTGAATATTTTCATCAAAAATTTTAGGATCAAATCCGAGCTCTACTAGTTGTGAACGAATATTCCCAGCAGTTGCTTTTGCAGCCAACTCGTCTGCTTTATTTTCCATTCCTGGTGCAGGACAAATATCCATATCCAAATCCATAATTCGAATATTTTCATTTCTTAATTCTTTAAACACTCCTTCTTGTAGCTTTCTTGATACAAGTGCAACTACATTCACTCCAATCTTTGATAATAGACCCAGTGCTATTCCGAAATTTCCCGAAGTAGCTTCAATTACTGTTTGATTTCCTTTTAGTTTACCCGAGATAATTGCTTCATGGATGATGTGTGAAGCAGCTCTTACTTTGATTGATCCACTTAATAATGTAGAATCAAACTTTCCATAGACTTTCAAATCCTTCTCATCAAGGTCTACTTTATACACACTTTTGGCACATTCTATGAAATCTTCCGTTAGATCAACTAGTGGCGTTGGATTTACAATTTCTTCTTCTTTCAAATGAGGTATTTTATTCCATATTTCTTGTTCAAATTTTTCTAACAAAACATTATCGATGGAATTGTTTTGGTTTTCGCTCAAAATCTCTCTAGTGTTGCATCAATTCTAATCTCATATAAAATATTTCATAAGAAAACGATGCAGAAGGAAACGTTACTCATTGATTTAAACATCTAAAACACTGATTACTTTACTTGGAATGTCTTTTAGTCTACTTACAGCCATTGTTTTTTCATATCCTAAATGCTTGAGATTATTAGCAATAGTAGTAGCTCTGAGAGTATTTGGCCCTAATCCTAAGGCTACCATCTTAATTCCTAATCCTTTGAGAGCTTTTGTCATATTTCTTACAGCATCAGGATCTGATGGTTCTCCATCTGTTAATGTCAAAAAGATGTCTGGCCTTTTTGATTGTAATGTTGGAAACATTTTATCATAAACTTCTGCTAATGGAGTTGATCCATTTGCAACTACCTGAGTTAACCTCTTTGCAGTTATATTATTCCACTTTATGTTGTCAGGTTTGATAGACCAGCAGACAACTGATCTGTTTTCAGTACTAAATGCATAAACTGCAAATTTTACTTTGAGATATGATAAAACCTCACAAAGAGCCAGAGTTGCTTTTTTGTATTCCAGTGCATCTGATGCAATACTAGATGAGTGATCCAATAATATTACAATTTTTGTTTTAATTGACTTTTTAACATCTGTAAAAAATGGTTCATGACCCTCAATGTAGTTTTCTTCATCAAACTCTTCTCCTGAACTGAGGTGTTGTTCTTTCCAACCTGTTTTCCATTCTTTGAATTTTACTTTTAATCCATTAATTAAATTCATATCATAAATTGTTGTTTCATCAACATTTTTTGTTGATGGAATTTGAATTCCAATTGCTTCAGGGGTCAATCCTTTATTTTCACTTTTTTTATTCTCATCAAGTAATACTTTGTATTCTCCATAAACATTATCTCCTCTTAAAATTGCAGAAGAATCTACAGATCCAAAATCTCCTTCTTTATTTTTGGCAATAATTTTTAGAACTTTTAGTAATTCTTCTTCAGTTAGTGCCATTCCAGCTTTCAAAAATGATACTGACATTGGAATTGTTAGTAGAGAATCAATATCTAGAATTTTAATAATTTGACTAACATTTTTTTCAAGCCACTCTGTATCATAGTTTTCTTCAATCGCTTTTTTTACAATTTTCTTTGCAAAAATAGATGCTTCTTTAATTTTCTCAAAGTGGCTTGATTGTATTTCACCTTTTATTGCTCCAAACATAAAATATTGGTAAAATGCCTCTACGATTCTAGCTTTTCCATAAACCGTATGTAATTGAGGTCTTTCTACTAACATGTAGGCGTAATTAAAAATAATTTCATCAGTCATTCCTTTCCAAATTTTCCTTCCTAGTTGTTCAATTCTTGATGTTTCAATTGTATTGAGAATAAAACCAAATGCATGATCATTGCTAAGAATTTTTTTACAGTACTTTATTCTCATTGCTTCATACCATAACGATGTTCTTAGTTGTCGATATTTTTGAAAGTCATTTCCAATTCTCTTTTCAAGTGGTGTAAGTATTACCTTATTTTCATTAAGTCTTGTTTTAGTTTCAACTTTATCGGAGATTTCAACTACCATGTTATCTCTTTCTGACCATCGCCTTACAAGAAAAGTAGCAATCTCAACTAAAGATTCATTTTGAAGTTGAATTGCTTGCATCTAATTACCAAACATGGAGGTAATGATGTCGCTTACTTTTTGATATTCTATATTTCCCCATTGTGTGTAAACATTTCCAAAAACGTAATTTGCAGCATCTTTTGGAGACATTCCTTTCTCCACTAGTTTTCCAAATGCAATTGTTTCCCTTAAACTAGGTGAATAAAATAATTCTTCTACAGCTGCTGCTTGTCTTAATGTATTTGCCAATTTTATTGCTTGAACTAACTCTGAATCATTTACTCCTGAAACATGTTTTTTAATAATTTCTAGTTCTATATCTTCTGGTGGATATTCTAATCTAATTCTTACAGGAAATCTGCTTAAAATTTGTGGAGGCAACTCTTTTGTTCCACTATGTGTTAATGGGTTAATTGTAGCAATAACAAACCAATTATCATTGGCCTTTACTACTTCTCCTGTTGATTCTTTTAGCATTATTTGTCGTCGATCATCTAATGCTTCATCTAATCTCAATAATACATCTGCTTCAGCTGAATTAATTTCATCTAAGTAAAGTAAATCCCCCTGCCTCATTGATTTAATCAAAACCCCTTCGTCAAAACTTACTGTTCCATCGGTTAGGGTTTTTGTTCCAACAAGATGACTTTCTCTAGTTCGGAGGCTAAAATTAATTGAATCTAAGTTTGAATTCATATTTTTTGCAAAATCCCTAACCAGAGATGTTTTACCTGTTCCTTTTGGCCCAATAATTAATACAAAAAGACCTGCTTCATGGGCTTTTTTTAAAATTTGAATGGAATTATTCCAATCAAGATACTGAGTTTCTTCCAAGTATGTTTTTAATGATTATCTCAATATTTAATATTAGATCTATTTATCAAATGCTTCTACTTTTGCAAAAGCTTCATCGAGTCTTTGATGTAATGTTTTATTCCACTGCTCAAATCCAGAAGGATCTTTTGGATAGTTATAGTAATGTTCTACTAACCATTGATTTTGTTTTGATGTGTATCTTAGTCCATCTGCAACTGTTTTATTCATTGCACCTCTGATAATCATTCCAATTTTACCTAGTCCAGAAAAGTCAGGATGTTCGCCTTTACTTATTGATTCTACATCAAGATTTCCCAAAAAGTGTTTCATTCCATAACTAATTTGCTCATTACTCATCTGTTGTACTAATCTTCTAAACAATTCAAGACCAGCAGTTTTGTATCCATACTCTTTGATAAAATCTAAATTGTATTGCCAAAGTCCAGCCTCTGTTACATCATTAGCTTCAATTGCTTGTGCTACATTGTTTCCAAGAATAGTTCCTGCAATTAATGCTGGACCAATTCCACCTGCATCAATTGGTTTTGGCATCCATGCTGAGTCACCAACTAACATGTATCCGCCAGATACCATACAATCGTTTTGTCTTCTTACAGATACTTGAAAAATCCCTGAATTGTTATTGATATCTTCTGGGTCTTCTGATAGTTTTGGATTTTTTATTGCAGTATTGCGATTTAGATATTCTTTCATTAATGATTCGACATTGTCTTTTTTACCTAATCTTTTGTTCCTTCTTTCTAAAAGTGATTTTTCTACTCCTAAACCTATATTGACTTTGTTATCTGCTTTAGGAAATACCCAACCATATCCCCCAGGAGCAATATCTTGATCCAAGTGAATTATACAATAATCAGGATCAAATTCAGAAAGATCTTTTTCTCCCTGATCAAAGTACATAATGTATCTGCCAGTTGATTCCAAATCTCTTCTATCGATTCTTTTTTCAACCTTTGTAGAATTTTGGAGTCCGTTTCTTAGCATTGATGTAACTCCTGTTGCATCAATCACAATTTTTGATGTTTTTTTGTAGGGTTGTTTAGTTTTATTATCTATTCCTTGAACTCCAACAGCCTGCTGTCCTTCATAAATTAAACCAGTTAGATTAATTTCATATTCAAATTCAATTCCCATTTTTCTACATCTTTCATTTTGAATCTCGGGTAGTTTTTGACGATTTAACATGTATCCTGCACCATCAAATGGAATTGCGGTTTCTTTATCTGGTGAAAATGCCATTACCCCTTTAACATCATGCTCGATTTCAGGTCTGGTCCACTCAACTTTGATCCTTTTTGACATAAAATCGACTGCTTCTTTGGAGCATGCATCACCACATACCCAACCTGCCAATGATTTTCTACCTGGTAAAAATTCTGTATTTCTATCAACAACTAGAATTTTCAGATTTTGTTTTGAATAATGAGATATAGCTTGTGCTGTAATAGTACCTGCAAGCCCTCCGCCTGCAACAATAACATCATAGTCTGCCACGTTTATGGGGTTCGTCTATCCGTATTTAAAATAATACATCATGATTATTGGGAAATTATTTGAAAATTCAATTGATCTAATCAATTATGGGGTCGGTTCGTCGCGGCGTCTTCATAGTATTCACTCAGACTGGAGCGGCTGTTATTTCCTCATTCCCAAATGGTATTCTTCTCTTATTCCTATTTAATCTAGTTGGCAATTTGAAAAATTTCTGTAAATGATTTGATTGTATCTTTTTTATTGTAAATTGGAGTATGAATTTTTATTTTTATTGTATCTTTTTCTTTGATTGCTATACTGCCTTTGATTAACTCCTGTTTGTCTAATCTCATGTGAAACCTTGAATCCACTGTTCTTTCTTCAATTTGATCAATTAACTCATTAATTTGATCTTTTGATAATAATTCAACAAGTTTTTTCATAAACTTTTGAGCATTATTTTTGGTAATTTTTGCATTTAAGATTTTGATGGGATTATCAAAATATCCTGATGTTTCTTTGACCTCAAAATTCTCCTCTTCTAAATCAAATACCTCAAATGATTTGAAAATTTTTGAAATATCCTCAGTGGCATGAACTATGACATCAATAGAAATTTCAATCTTTTCAATCATGATTGATTTTGAATGATTTCAGGTTTTATGCTTCAAGCAATACTGTTTCTTTTTCTGCAGTTCTGATGAGTTTGACTTTCTCTAGACCTACATGTCTTACTCTGATTACTTTCTTAAATGCGGCCATGATATCTGAGTTAATCTTACTGTAACAAGTGGCTTGCACAAATTGTTCAATAGTCATATCTGGAACTGTTTTGTTAATTACATCTCTTGCAATTAATCTAAGAGCATGTTTTCTAGATGTGTTTAGTTGTCTATGAGTAAGTGCAATTACTTTAATTCTAAAGATATACCCATCTTTAGTTTTGATATCTATAATGAAATTAATTTTTGATGATCCTCTTCTAACTAAACTTCGTAAAAATTCTTTTGAGTATTCAAATCTCTTGAACATTGTTGTTGCCTTGTCTCCATCTACATTGTTTATCTGGAAATAGATTTTGTATTGGTGTTGTGAAGGATCTCCTTTTAGAATATCATATAATGTAACTTCTAAAACTCTCCCAACTGCATTTTCATCATCAGTGATTGGTACATATGCAATTGGAACATTGTTAAATGAATCTGGAGCATTAACTGTAATCCAGCGTTTTTCTCTCCACTTGTCCTTTACTCGACCTTTTCTACGTGCCAATTATTATCGACCTTTGAATCCAAAATATAAGGGTATGTCACTAGATTTCTTTCTGATTTCCCATGTATTTCTGTAAAACATCTGGAATTCTAATATGTCCATCTTTTGTTTGATTGTTCTCCATTATTGCTACCAAAATTCTTGTTGTAGCAATTAGTGTGCTATTGAGTGTGTGTAGATATTGTGTATCCTCATTTGTCTTATCTCTGAATCTGATCTTTAATCTGCGAGCTTGATAGTCTAAACAATTTGAACATGAAACTACTTCCCTGTAGGCATTTTGTCCTGCCATCCATGCCTCAATATCATATGTCTTTGCTGAAACTTTGCCCATATCTCCACTTGATAGTAACATAACTCTGTGAGGAATTCCTAATTTTTGATAAAATTCCTCGACAATTGATAACATTCTTTCATGTTCCTTCCAAGAGTCTTCAGGTCTTGAAAATACAAATTGCTCAATCTTATCAAATTGGTGAACCCTGAAAATCCCTTTCTGATCCCGACCATGAGCACCTGCTTCTTTTCTAAAACAGGGACTAATTCCAGCATATCTGATAGGAAGATCTTTTCCCTCAATGATTTCTTTAGAATGCATTGCTGCCATGGCATGCTCTGATGTTCCAATCATGTAAAGATCTTCTTGATCAACTTTGTAAATGACCTCTTCAAAATCATCTGCAATAACTGCACCTTCCATTGATTCTCTATTGATCATATATGGTGGTTGAACCAATGAATATTTTTTTTCCGCAAGAAAATCTAATCCAAAATGAATCAATGACTGGTTTAATCTAACTAAATCATTTTTCAAGTAATAAAATCTGGCTCCTGCAACTTTTGCTGCTCTCTCCAAATCTACTAAATCCAAATTTTCTGAAATATCGATGTGATCGTTTATTTTAAAATCAAAATTTGGAATTTCCCCCCATTTTCTAATTTCTTTATTGAAACTGTCATCGGCTCCAATTGGAACTGATTCATGAATAAGATTCGGAATAGTTAATGCTAATTTTGAATAATCTTTTTCTATTTCTGATTGCTCTGATTCTAACTTTGTTAATTTTGCAGAGATCTCAACCATTTCATTTAAGATCTGGGTTGTATCCTCTCCTGCTTTTTTCATTTTTGAGATTTGTATCCCGATTTCATTTTTCCTTTTTCTATATTCGTCAGTCTTTATAATAAAATCACGTCGTTTTTGATCAGATTCTATTAGGGCATCTAAATCAAAATCTACAGATCTTGCTTTTAGCATATCTTGAATTATTTGGGATTTTTCCTTGATTAATTTAGGATCTAACACTATTCTATCACCTTTAGTGCAACCTGAATATGCTCTAACACTTCATCAATAGTTCCAATCAGCTGTTTCATGTTTTTCTTACTCTCAAAATTAAAAACTAGTTTGTTATCAATATTTTCAACATAAAGACTCAATCCTTCGGGAAAATTCACATTATCTGGTTCTAATGCCTTTTTGACAGTTTCCGCCTTTTCTTTTGATATTTTATTGATTGTTACTTGGACTTGACACGTTAACGACATTTACTTCTAAATAATTAAGAAATTCATCTAATTTGTCTTTAGTTATTTTTGCTCCAGCTGCTGTATTATGCCCTCCCCCGACACCATCAAATTTTTCAGCACCGATTCTCATTACTTCACTAAGATTGATATCTGAATTACAACCAAAGGATTTTCTTGATGAGAATTTTATTGTATTCTCTTCTCCTTTGGTTCTCAAAATTACAATTTTTCCTGCATTTTTAGGTGATCCTGCAATTAATGATGAAATGGTACCTGTCATGGTTTCAGGAACAATGTCTTCCCCATTTACCATCACACATGTCTCACTTTCTGAAATTCTCCATCTCTCATTTGAAAGAATATTCATGTACTCTCTGATCATTCTTCTATAATCTGTTAAAATTGATTCTCCCTCTCTTAGTATCTTATTTCGATCACCCATGCATACTGCCATTCCAACTCCAGATCGATTTATTCTCCCACACGAGTTTAACATAGTTGAAAATTCTCTTCCATCTCGCAAGAAACTTCTCTTATCTTCTCTTGGAAATGTGTATGTATATCCGATTAACTCTGACATTATCTCAGTGGAGTTTTTGCCAGAGGTAAATTTGGAAATTGATTCAATAACTTGTCTTTTTTCCTCCTCATTTAGTTCCGCAGGTACTCTCCACCTACCTCCATCTTTTAACTTAATTCCAGATGAATTAAGAAGTGAAAGACAAGTATCTCTGTTCCATGTTAATCCTTCAATAAATGGCTGAGATGTAAATGCTAATGCATCTGGAAGTGGTCTTGTTTCCCTGCCAACTAAAAGCAAGTCTAAATCAATATCCACTAATCCTAATTCTTTGGCAGTATTTGCAATTTCAAAATTCTTTCCAGTAAATGACTTTCTTTCTCCTTGATCTTGTCTATCTCCTAAAGCCGAGACCACAGCAATAGACGATAAATCTGAATTTTTCTCATCAAGGGCAACTGATGCTAGATATGCCATTCCTCCAGCACATATCTCAACTCCTCCATCAATTCCATAACTCCATGCATTGATGACATTTTCATTATCTATTTCTTCATCAGAAATTTGATGATGATCTAAAACTATCCAATTATCTCCTAATGTTTCATTGAGTTCTTTTGCAAACCCTCCTCCCAAATCAGTTACAATGTGAAAGTCTCTAGAATCTGTTTTGAATGATTCTACAATTTTTTTACTAAATTCTTTTGATGTTCTAACAGTGCAATTTGCCCCTTCTCTGATTAGTGCTTTGGTAATAATACTTCCTGATGTAAGTCCATCACAATCAATATGAGTTGTAACGGAAATTGATTTTTTTGATTTTATACAGTCTGAAATTTTATCTTTGAAAAATGAAAGTGATTCGTCAAGTGATTTTGTCATTACTCTAATTGAGCAACCACGGATTTATATTTCCATTTTGCTGGAATTCGTCCTATCCTTTTGTAATATACAGATAGTCTATGTACTTTGGCTTCGATTAATTCCAAAGATCTAACATTTCTATTGTCTCCCTTGTTTTCTTTAAGGTGTTTTTGAAGACCAACTGCTTTTCTTACAATGTTATCTAGGTCTTCTGGCATTTCTGCTCTCAAATCATTTTCTTCAAGAATTTGACCGATGCCTTTTTTGGTAATTGGTTTGATTAATGGAATTGAATGCTGATCTCTTAGTTTAATTCCAATTTGGCTAGGAGTTAAACCCTCTTTGGAATATTTTATTACTAATTCTTCAATTTCTGCTGGGCTCTGTGTAATCCATGAAGGTGCACGTAGAGTAGCTGGTCTTATGGAATGTGATTTTCCATGTCTATGAGTGTGCATTCGTCCCATGATTTTGCACAATTTAGAACAGAATTAAACGTTACTTCTACTGATCTCGTACATTATACCAAAAATTGGGGTTCAGAATAAAAGTTAAATAAGTCACCGGGTTCAAATCGAACAGGTAAACCGTATGAATACAAAAATACTCTTAACAACAACAATGCTAGCTGTATTTTTCTTCGGTGCTATTGGTGCAGCATCAGTTGCATTTGCACAGTACATGGGAAATGTCGGCGGCCAAGGAGAAACCGGAGCTTATACCTTAGAAGAAGCACTTGAAATTCAAAGAAGAAGAATTGAAGCTGCTGAAGCAAACCCTGCATCGGGTTCAGGAACTCCATATCTTGACGCAGGCGGTGTAGTTGGTGCATCAGTTATTGCAGCAGCTGTCTTCGGTGGTATTGCAGGCGCCTTCTTCCTTAGAGGAAGATCTGGTAAATACGCAGCAATGGGTAGAGGATAGTCAAACCTCACTTTTCTATTATTTTATTAGATACTCTTAGTGAATACTGATCTCGTACTTTCTGATAATAAAAGAAATGTATATATCGCACAAATAGAGCCAAAATATACAATGACTCCTATCGTAGGAATTTTCCTAAGCATCCTGTCTTCAATTACAGGACAACTGGGACCAAACTATGATCCATTATTCTATGATGTAATGATTTACATCTTCGGAACCATGATGTTCACAATATTCCTTCTCGGAATTATCTCATTCTGGTTACGTGTACACGGATGGGCTTACAAAGACAACCGTGAGAGATGGGTTGACGAATTAGACAGACACTTTGAAAGAGAAGGTATTGGTCTGATTCCAGACAACGGTAAATACTGGTAAAATCACTTCCTTTCTTCTTTTCATTATTTTTAGAAACTCTAGTTTTAACTTGCACTAATTCTATTTTTTCAAAATTTGATCTTTTATCAAAGTCGTAAATACTATTTTTCTAACTCTGGTAGGAAATCTGAATCTTTGGATGAATCATAATCCTTTGTAGTAAATACTCCCTTGTAGTGATATCCATCTTGTAATGGCGTATTGATGAAATGTGATGATTCTTTACCATTTACATAAAATGTAGATTTATCCTGATCCATATCTCTTAGAGGAAAATCCCACATCCACAAAAAGTGTCCAATTTCCCATGGATACTCCTCTTTCCACTCAACATAGATGGTCCCATCATCTGTTAGAGTATACATGGTTCTTTTACATTCACCATCATTTAATCCTGCATTGATATTGGCAGGAATTGGTGTAGGAAGACCATCAATAATTAACTCCAAAGTGACTTTCATTTTGTAAGGGGTTTCTCTATCATTGATGCATACTTTGAGAGGGTCATTTTGACTAAACTGACCCTGAAGAACGGAACTGATTACTCCTACTGATATTGCTATGATTGCTGTAATAATTAAAAATCTGATAGTTTTTTTCCTTTTGTAGGGATCACCCATTCCAGGATATTTCATCGTGATGCCTTTGACAAGATATACCTTAAAGTCCTTTCTTTTACTCTATCATTATTTCAATTGTATCTAACTGATCTTGATGATCTGCAATATAATATGTAATTTCATCAGAGTCAATTTCAAGCCATTCTGATTCTCCTTTGTATGGGATGTAATCTTCAATGAATAAATCACCTGGCCCTGTCATTCTGACAATCACTTTTTCATTTTTTGATTTTATCTCAAAAGGAAGTTTGAGAACTTTACCTCTTCTTTGATTCTGAATATTTACTTTGAATTTATCTGAACGAAATTCTACTTCGCCAAAAAAATAACTTTGAAAAATATCTAGTTTGGTAATTTTAAAACTTAGCATATTTTCATATTAATTTTCTAGAAGATAAAACTTGGTTTATCTAATTACGTAAAACGTAAGTTCATTGAAAATGAAAAGGAAAAGGTTGGGTGTTTATATTACTTGCCAGGGTCGTGTTGCAAACGTAATGACATATCCAACGCCAATGATAATTGATTGGTAAGCTATGTTGGTATATGGGATTGGTTTGATAATTGGATCTCCTTCAACTACTACTGTTTGACCTGGACCAAGTCCTGGACCAACTTTTGCTACATTGAGTTGGGTGTGTACGTGGTATACACCTGGTTCAAGTGCTTTTGCAGATAGTGAGTAATCAATGACTGAGTTACCTGGAATGTCAAAGACGTTTCCTGGTGGGTCTCTTGCCAACATTTCCCATCTGTTACCTGCGTTGGTTGACTCTGAGAAGATAGATAGCCATCCTCTAAGGTCTCTTTCTACAAGACTGACTAAAGTTCCTTGAAGTGTCAAGGTTTCGCCAGTTTGCAGGGATTGTCTGTTGAAGGTTTCATCCTCAATTCTGATGAAACGACTCTGAAGTTGTGCTTGGACACCGTGTGCATCTGCAGTTGGAAGTACGGATTCAACCCAGTTGAAACCTAAAGTTCCTAGTGCAAGTACTACAGCTAGTCCAAATACGAAAATCTTTTTTTCGACCATAGTTATCCCTAATATTCAGAAAGAAATACACATCGTTATATGTTTTACCTTGATAGCGAGGATCGATGCTCCAATCATTGTTTATCATCAATGATTAACAATGAAAATGAAAAAATAATAATAAAATTATTTCAATCTAAATCAATGAAAAGAAAAAATTTCATTGATTTTTACTCTAATTACTAAAAAATTTGAACCTAACTAACCATTTTTGAAACTCTTACTTTATATGCCGAACTCACATGATTGTAGACATGGCACAGATGCCCGCATTAATCCCAAAAGAAGTTGAGATTCAGAGACTTAAAAAAATCTGGCTCATCGTTATTGCTATGGGGTCCACTGCAGCATCAGTCGAAGTTGATAACTTCGTTGATGGATCACTACATCAGACATCTATCAGAGATAGTGCTTTCACACCAGCTCACTGGTGGTTGTATTCCCACTTCATCGCATTACCACTTGGATGGGGAGCAGCAGCAATCTATGATAGAAAAGTTCCAGTTCTTAGAGGCCCAAATAATTCAATGAACACTGGTTTGAAGATGACCATTCTAGGTTACCTTGCAACAATGTTTACAATTGGAGTCAATGAGATGTGGCACTTCTGGTTTGTAGAGGAGATCTTTGCAGTACCAAATCACTGGATGTTTAACATGGGTGTTGTAGTAGCATTCATGGGTGCACTTGCATACGTAGTCAGAGTATATGCTAGACTCGTAGAACTAGGTGCAGAAACTCCTGGAGAGAACCCATATGTTGCAGAAATGTACAAGATGGCCTTAGAAGGCAAATTGTACAGCAGAGCAATACCATAGACAAAAGTGCAAAAGCACACTTTTTTCCTTTTTATTATTTTCAAAAGACGTAGATCGTACTTCCTCCCTCAGTTTAAGAAAGACTTAAAAGGATTCTCTATTAGAATAATTCCAGAATGACTCTTCCTAAAGGATTCGGTTCTGGCGGCGCTGGTGGATCATCAAGTGCTGATGTAGAACGAATGATTGGAAAGCGCGTTGAAAACATGACTGGTATGATTACAATTTCATTCTGGGCAGCATGGTTAGCAACTTTTGGTGGTACTGCAGCAGGATATTTCTATTATCCATGGGCATATCCAACCTCTAGTGGTCACTTTGCATTCATCGTCTTGACAATCATTGAGGCAATAGGTTATATCTTCTGTGTTAAAGTCATGGAAGAAGGTTCCAACAAAAATAGTAATGGTATCGTTGGCGGTAGTGTAGCTGCTGTCACAGCCGGTACAATATTCATATCACTATATGTTGGATACTAGAAGGAAAACCCTTCAGACATTTCTTTTTCATTTTCATTTTTAGGTTCAGAACAACGATCTCCATCATACTCTAAAATTTTATATACTGACCGTTTCTTCACCTTCATATGGTCTGGTTAAGACGATGTACACACTACTTATTCATAGTAGTAGTTGCAGTTAACTCAACACTGTTAACAATTAATGCAGGAGATTACATCTTCTACACTGACTGGGCTTGGACTTCGTACACGGTATTCTCAATATCGCAAACGTTGATGCTTGTAGTAGGTGCAACATATTACCTAACATTTACAGGTGTTCCAGGTACAGCAACGTACTACGCTCTAATTATGACAGTATACACATGGGTAGCAAAAGGTGCATGGTTTGCACTCGGATATCCATATGACTTCATTGTAACACCAGTTTGGTTACCATCAGCAATGCTGTTGGATTTAGTCTACTGGGCAACAAAGAAGAACAAGCACTCCTTGATACTGTTTGGCGGCGTACTAGTAGGAATGTCTTTACCATTGTTCAACATGGTAAACCTGATAACAGTAGCAGACCCACTTGAAACGGCATTCAAATATCCAAGACCAACATTGCCACCATACATGACACCGATAGAACCTCAAGTTGGAAAGTTCTATAACAGCCCAGTGGCTTTAGGTGCAGGTGCAGGTGCAGTATTGGCATGTACGTTTGCAGCACTAGGTTGTAAACTAAACACTTGGACATACAGATGGATGGCCGCATGGTCAAAGTGGGACTAAACACCCAACCTCTTCCTTTTCATTTTCTTAATCCTCTAGAGTACACTCTATAGATTTTTTATTTGAAAATTTTTGAAAATAAACTAAGGCTAATAATTTTTAATCAATAATTCAAAGTGACCTGTTCTCTTTTTAGAATTTGAATTGATTGAACGATTTGCATGAATCTTTCTAACTTTCCAAGTTTTTCCTGAAAACATATCGGCAACTTGTTTTGAATCTGAATTTGATAATAGGACTTTACATCCTTTTGAATCAAGTTTTGAGCAAAGTTCTGCTAGTCTACTAAGATCGCTATCTGTGAAATCCTTGTTTGTATAACTGGTAAAATTTGCAGTATCGCTTACTGGTTGGTATGGTGGATCAAAGTATACTAGATCTCCTTTTTTGGCATCTTGCAGTACTGCCTCAAAATCACGACATTTGATTGCAACCTTGCTTGATTGGAGAATGAAACTAACTGAACGTAAATTTTCTTCATTTACGATATTTGGGTTGGTGTATCTTCCAAGAGGTACATTGAATTTTCCTTTGCTGTTTACTCGATATAATCCATTAAAGCAGGTTCTATTGAGAAATAACAATCTTGATGTCTTTTCAATTTCACTTCTTGGATTTGATTCTCTAATGGAGTAATAGTATGATTTAGAATCTTTCTGATAATTTCTTTCATGATTTTTTAGAGAGGAAATAAGCTCGTCAATTCTATCTCTAATTGTAGTATATGCCAATACTAGATCAGAGTTCAAATCAGAGATGCTGCATTTTTGACCATTTCTTTCAGTTAGCATATGAAATAGTAAAGCTCCCCCTCCAAGAAATGGCTCATAATAAGTCCCAAAAGATTTGGGTAAACTCTCATTTAGAATTGGAATTAGTTGGCGTTTTCCTCCTGCCCATTTAACAAATGGTTTTGGAGTGACAGATGATACTTGAGAGTATACTTGTTTCAATAGTTAGTATTGCAGAATTCATTAACTGCACTTTACACAAATTTATTTGATCTTGAACTAACTTTTTACTTGCCTCAGAATAGCTTAAATACAAATTTCGTAAATCTGTCAATTTTAGAATGTTATAGAAAATAATAAGCTTCGAACGGGATCTGAACCCGCGACCTTTACATTACCAATGTAACGCTCTACCAGGCTGAGCTATCGAAGCACAAATTTTCCCTGTAGAAAATCCTTATAATTCTTCATTCTTCTGCAATTTACTCTAAACTGTTAAATTTCACACAAATTTCTACCCTTTTGGAGGAGTAATCAAGCCTGGCCAAAGTAAGCACTTTGTGCTTTTGGACATGCAGGACTTAAGATCAAATAATGGGTGATCCTGTCTCTCAGGAGTTCGTGGGTTCAAATCCCACCTCCTCCACTGTTCTTTATTTTGGATGTTTTATTCCTCTGGCATTGAGGATTTCGTAAACATCTGGCAGAGAGAAAACAAAGCCAATATGTACACAATCTTTTTCGTCACAGAGCTGACAGAACAATTCTCCTTTCTGTACTGCAACTTCTGCAATTCTATTTTTGATATTATCCTTTAGTATTACTCTATCATCATCAACTGAAATCTTTTCAATCTTTGGAGCATATCTTGCAAAGGTCTTGTCCTTTTGCATCATCTCCTCTAACATGTAAGTGACATAACCTGAAAAACTGTTGACTCCTTTCATTTGTAGGTCGTCTTTACTTTTTTGATAAACTTCGTGGAATTTATCATAAACAGTTTCTGAAACAGTGATTGATTTGAATCCGGCTTTTGGCAATTTACTTTTCCTTACCGTACATTAAGGTACCGAAGTATATAATGTTTTATTTTTTGGGAACTGTTTCCTTGATGGGACATGATTTTGACTGTTTTCAGTCGGGACATGTGTTAGGATTCTAAGGCTTTTTTCCAACCCATAATCTCATTATCAAAATTCTTCAACTGTTCTTCAAACTGTTTTTGTGTCATAGGTTCAGGTCGTATAAACAACCATGTTACTGTAGAACCACTCTCATTTGGAGTAACTCTGCATGATACAGTCCATTCTCCACCCCCACCAATAAAATCGTGATCTAAAATTCCAAATTTCTCATTTGATCTTAATCTTATCTTTACTTCACCAAATGGCGAATTGCATACCCACCAATCATCTTTATCTTTTTGAATGTTTTTTAATGCACCTCCAAATTCCCAATTTTTTAGATTTGAAAAAAATTCGAAAGTATCTTTACTAACTTTTGTTGTCACCATTGTTTTTACAATTATGGATCTTGGTTCTTTACCCATAATTCAGATTGGAATTACCATAAAATAAACAATAGAATTGAGTTGCTATTAACTTTTGACAGAATTTTGAATCATGGTTTTCCATTTATTATCCCCCTTGATTTCAATCCCACAGGCTTCGGTGGGCGTCTTTTCATCTAAATCTCTGAATGTCCAAAAAATAATTATAGTATGAACAAATGAAGATATTATTGGATAAATTAGTGATGATTGCATTAGGTGTGAGTATTTCTCTTGGTATCGGTATCACTCTTTTGATTAGATATTATGCAGGTTATGATTTGCTTCCGTGATTCTTAGATTATTTTGAATCAACTAATCTTTTTCCACTACCCTGCCATTTTGAATCTGGTTATTTCCTAAAAGGAAGACTAAATTTCTCATTAATGGTAAATTCTAAAATTAGTCTTTATACAATACCTCTATCAAAATACACTATGGCACGAGGATATTCTACTGAGGACATTAGACAAAAACTAATCTCATTATTAGAAAACTCAGTTTCTGGAATGTCCGGTGTTGAAATCTCTGAAAAGATAGGAGTTAATCGAATTACCATGTCTAAATACCTCAAAGTTTTTGCAGCTGAAGGCTTACTGCGACAAAAAAATATTGGAAATCTCACATTATGGTTTTTAGAACCAGGTCAAGAATCATTTAATTTTCCAGATGATTATTTTAAAGTTCAACCACAGTATGCTGATTATTTAGTTAAAGGAACAGAAGACCAAGTCTTTTCTCTAATTCGAAATTGTTTGAATTCAGGTGGAACTGTAAATCGATTAATTCTTGAAGTAATTTTGCCAGCAATTGATTATGTACAGAAATTATATGATGATGGAAAGATTGGAACAGCAGAGCGTAATCTTCTTAGGACCACGATCTCAAAATCTATTCAAATCTTCAATCAACAATCTATGGTTTCAGATCCACAAAAAAATGTGGTATTAATTTCAGCTGATTCTCAAAGCAGTCTGCTCTCTGAAGCAGTTTCTGCTGTGTATCATTCTAATGGATGGAGAGTTTCCAATTTGGGTGACATGTCATCTGCAATAGATGTCTTATTTGATCTTGATTTTCAAAAACTTGTAGGAAAAATATGGAAACAAAAACCTGGAATTTTGATTGTAGTTGTATTCTCACAAACTAGCGAAGGCCTGAACTTTTTTGTTGATTCAATATCTTCAATAAAAGAAAAATCAGGCAAAAAAATGAAATTAGCTCTTTGTGGCAAAGTATCTAAGAAAACAAAAATTGAATCCGATTTAATTTCTGAAAAAATTGATGATATTTTACAGTGGTCTCAGACAGTATATGCTAATTCTAAATAATGAAAAATGGGCCCGATGTGATTCGAACACATGACCTTTCGATTATCAGTCGAACGCTCCAGCCAAGCTGAGCTACGAGCCCACGAACAAATCTCTTGGCAGGACTCATTTAAGTTTAATTTTCTTTCCACTTGATAGAACAACCAATTGATGGGTCAAAGTCTTTTTCAATTTTTTCACCTGTCAATAGTTTCTGTATATTGTTGATCATTGTCTTTTCTGTGGCTATATCATCTGGTTTCATTGCATTGTCAATTCTTCCATGAAAAACTAACTTTCTTTCACTATTGAATAAGAATGGGTCTGGAGTACACATGGCACCATATTTCTTGGCAATCTCCTGTGTTTCATCAACCAAATAATCAAAACCAAATCCTTTCTCCTTTGCAGTCTGTTTCATTGCTTCAAAACTATCTTCAGGATAATCTGTAGAATCATTACTGTTTATTCCAATAATTGCGATTTCCTTTCCAAATTTTTCATACAGCTCATTTAATGCATCAACTTTTGCCTTGACATAGGGACAGTGATTACACATGAAAATAATCAAAATTCCTTTGTAGTTTCCATAATCATTTAGGGAGTGCTTTTTGTCGTCAATTCCTAGTAATTCAAAGTCAGGAGCTATATCACCTGTCTTTAGTTTGACTTGTGATTCTAATAGTACCATAAAAAAAATTCCTTCCTTTCAAATAAAATTCTTGCCAAGAAGACAACAATTAAAATCCACACAATAAACATCCTCTCGTGGGCCGGTAGTATAGCCTGGTAGTATACCCGCCTTGCACGCGGGGGGTCACGGATTCAAATTCCGTCCGGTCCACTTTTACCTATAACGATCAGTGATGAATTTCAGACTGCTGGATGGATTTAAATAGGATAAGTTTCGGTTTTCTTTTATGACAAGCGCAGTAGATGGATGGCCTGTATGGATTCCACTCATTGTTGGTTTAGCTCCCGGTTTGATATACTGGTTAGCAATTACAGCAAAGAGAAAATAGAACTAATCTATTTTTAATCTCTTTTTATTATCTCTAATGTCTAGTGTCAACTGGGTTAAACGTTGTTACCTTTCTTGTTCACTATATGATATGTTATACGAAATTAATCTCTAATCTGAAAGAAATTCAGATGCGAAAAATTATTTTTAATATATTTTTGATTTTACTATTAATTCCATTCACTCAGGGTTTTT
The DNA here is from genome assembly GCF_025698945.1 of Nitrosopumilus sp. NCBI lineage: Archaea > Thermoproteati > Nitrososphaerota > Nitrososphaeria > Nitrosopumilales > Nitrosopumilaceae > Nitrosopumilus > Candidatus Nitrosopumilus sp. The sequence goes on along the minus strand of NZ_JAILWM010000002.1, from coordinate 184,173 downwards.
CTCAAGAATATTATGATAATGCACCAACATTATCAGTAGCACTAAGTAATGAAACACCTTTTGTTTATCAGGATGCTGAAGGATACACTGTAGTTATTGGGATGGTAGAAAACCATGATTCACTATCTGCAGTAGATAATGTTAGAATCCAAGTAACTTTCTATGATGATATAGATCCTGCTCCAATTGACATCTCAATTGGGGGAACTATTCTAGAATCAATTCCACCAAATGGAAAATCTCCATATTCAATTCGTTCAACATCTCCTAATTCAGAGATAACACAAGCATCTGTCACTTTGTTGGGATTTGATTCTTCAGAAGGAAAACAAAAGGGACTCTTGGTTTATCCCACTGATGTTTTCTATGATGCATCATTACGCCTATCAGGGGTTTTAGAGAATGGTGGGGCACCTAATTCCAACACAAATGTCTATGCTGTTTTTTATGATAGTTTTGAGCCACCAAGATATTTGCAGATCTCAACTATTGAACTAGGAAATGTAGCATCAAATGCTGAGATTTCTTTTGAGCTTGATGAAAACATTGATGCAAGAGCTGTAGGATTTTTGTTATTTGCTGAATCAGATGTTTTTTATTCAGATTTTGTTGATGTGAAAATTCCACCACCACAATCTCTGACCAAATTAGTAAAAATTTCAGATGTATCCGTAAAAGATACTTCCGGTAACAAACTTTCAGAAATTACATTAGGCTCTACAGTAAATATTGAAAGTCAAACATGGGTGCAGTTTTCATTAAAACAAAACTCGAATGAAACTCCATACACATACTATGTCCAAATTAAAGAATCCGGAGAATCTCCATATGTAGAATTTATTGGAAAATATGATGGTCGATTTATCGGAACAGGACTTCAAACACAAACCATTGACTGGATTCCTGAAAAACCAGGATTGTTTTTTATTGAAACCTTTGTTTGGGATAGAAATAATATTCCAATTGCAGAACAAGGTCCATTTGTATTAGTTATTGTAAAATAGTAAGTTTATTTTAAAAGAAGTTTATTGTTTCTCATGCAGGAATTCTCTCTTATTGCTACTGGAGGTACATTTGATATCATTCATCGTGGACATATTACATTACTTTCAAATTCATTTAAAATTTCTAAAAAAGTAATAATTGGATTGACAAGTGATGAATTGGCATTAAAAAAAGGTAAAGTTCTAACTAATAACTATCAAACAAGACTAGAAAATTTAAATAAATTAATTTCAAAAGAATTTCCAAATTCTTCTTATCAAATTAGTAAATTGGAAAACGATTTTGGTCCTGCAGTATTGGAAACAGGAGTTGAAGCCTTAGTTACTAGTGATGAAACAAGCAATCAGGGTCAGATACTAAACAAATTACGGGAAGAAAAAAACCTACCTCCTGTTAAAATTATCTCTGTTCCTATGTTTTTGGCAAAAGATGGTACGAGAATTTCTACTACTAGAATAAAAAATTCAGAAATTGATACAGAAGGAAACCTGTTATCAATTGACAAATAGATTGCAGAACTTTGAGTAAATGGAATAAAACACAATTTCTTGATTGAGGCTAATGGCAATCATCAATAATATGATGAAAATAATTGATAATGATGTTAATGATCTAAAGCAGGGACTCCATCCACAAAATCTCTCTTTTTGGTACAAAAAAATTATTAATGAAACAATTGAGATGGCACCACCTTGGTTACAAGATAAAATTAAAGTTCATCAAGATCCTATTCTTACAATGAAATTCAATCTAGATATCTCAAAACGTGCAGTGAGATACTTTATGATTGTAGTTGATAATAATTTAGATCAGATGCCATATTCTACCAAACTCTATTTTCTTAAAGTTCAAGAAGTACTGGCTACAGAAATGGACAAATCTCTAGTCTAGTAGAAATTTTTTTTCTAGGCATAAATTTTATCTCAAAGTATCTATAACCAATCAATCTAAAATTTCTTAGAAATGGAGCTTTACAAATCAAAGTATTCTGATAAGAAAAAATCTCAGAGATCCTCTGGAGATAATAACACTAGTCGTTCATACAGAAATTCTAGAAACGATAGAGACTCTAGATATTCAAGAAATGACCGACGAGAAGAATCTACAACAGTAACTTGTGCTGATTGTGGTACTGAATGTCAAGTTCCATTTGTTCCAAGAACAGACAGACCTGTTTACTGTAATGACTGTTTCAGACAAAACAAACCACAAGATTCAGCTAGTGATAGATATTCTAGAAATGATAGATATTCTAGAAATGATAGATATTCTAGAAATGATAGATATTCTAGAAATGACAGATATTCTAGAAATGACAGAAATTCTAGAAATGACAGAAATTCTAGAAATGACAGAAATTCTAGAAATGACAGAAATTCTAGAAACGATAGAGACTCTAGATATTCAAGAAATGACCGACGAGAAGAATCTACAACAGTAACTTGTGCTGATTGTGGTACTGAATGTCAAGTTCCATTTGTTCCAAGAACAGACAGACCTGTTTACTGTAATGACTGTTTCAGACAAAACAAACCACAAGATTCAGCTAGTGATAGATATTCTAGAAATGACAGAAATTCTAGAAACGATAGAGACTCTAGATATTCAAGAAATGAAAAACAGTCCAGTAGGGACAGAATTATCTCCAAAAAACCAAAAAATGAAAAATTCTTAAAAAAGCGAGAGAGTTTTTTTGCAAATGCTTCTGACAAATTTTATGAATCTCTAAAAGAAAAATTGTTTGAAATTTTAGGCGGCAAAAGTTGCTCTAGTTGTGGATTTAAAGATGAGAGAGCTTTAGGAATAAGTCATATTTTTGAAGAAAATGGCTTTGATGATGTTAAACGAGGGGGTGCAGCTTCCTCATGGGGAAAATACATTTCAGAACCTGAACTCGCTAGAGAAGAGCTAAAGGTCCTATGTTTGAACTGTAACCAGATCAGACAACCTATTACAAAAAGCAAAGTAGAAAAAGTAAAACCAAAACAGAAAAAGAGCAGATATTTTCCTAGGTAATCCTAGAATCATTTCTGAGAATTTATTAACACTTTAATTATAATTATTTTTGAAATATAATATGAATGGCGACTTTAAGGCTTTAGGAATTTCTCTTATTGCAATGGTTGGAATTGTGGCCCTTTACACTATATTTTCTCCATAGGTCCTCACTTTTTTACTATTTCTACAATATGTTCTGAAATTTTAGTAGAAATTAGGGTGTGTTCTTTGTCTAAAACTGATTGAATAAAATCTGCAAATTTTTCAACATGATCCTGGTCTTTTAATAAAACACTGTGAGCTGATTTGTCTTTCAATGATATTACAAGTTCATTTTTTACAATATTTAGAATTCCTGTGATGTATGTTTCTTTTCCGTCTTTAATGAATATTAAGGAGGCTAATTTTTGAGCCTCATATTCATCATCACACTCTATACTGATTTTCATTTATTTTCAAAAAGAAATTTCTCTAATTGGTCTTTTGCTTTTTCTCTTTTTTCTTGATGTACTGAAAGAAAGTTATTAATTTTTTCAATTAAAATTGCTTTCAATTCTCCGGAGAGAAGCTTTCCCGATTTGTAATCTTCATAAATTGATTTTAATTTATTATCATTTGGTTCAAAAAATATTCTTAGATATTGAAATGATACATCAATATCAGGATTACCTCCAAGTTTTCTATGTTCTTCAATGTCAGGTTGACCACCTGAAAATGCATATTTGTTAATTTTTTTCTTTACCACATTAGGTGTATCAGTGGTGTATACTGTACCATTTTCATCAGATGCAGACATCTTTCCTCCTGGTCCTTCTAAACCTGGAATCATAATGTTGTGAATTAGTGCAGGTTTTGGTTTTCCTATTTTTGGTGCTACGTCTCTTGTTAATCTAAAATGTGGATCTTGATCTACTCCTAGTGGAATTAAAACCGGTTTGTCTTCAATAAAACAAGGGGCCGATTGTAATGATGTATAAAAAATCATTCCTAGATTTGTTTCATTAGTAAATCCAAATGTTGCCTTTGTGTTTGAAAAATTAATCTTTTTTGCAACTTGAGCCGCAATAGGATAAAGCGTCTGAATATTTTTTGTATTGATTATAATTTTTGTTTTTTCAGGTTTGAATCCTAGTGCAATAAAGTCTAAGGCATTTTCATATGCAAATTTTTTAGTATCTTCTAATGTTAAATCTGCTTTTGAATAAAATTTTTCATCATCAGTTAGTTGGAAATACATGTTAACATCAAATTTCTCCTGTAACCATTTTGCAAAAACCCATGGAACTAAATGTCCTATATGAGTATGACCTGAGGGTCCCCTGCCAGTATAAAGAAAAAATTTGTTCCCTTTTTCATAGTCATCAAGAATTCTGTTCATATCTCTGTGAGAAAAGAATATGCCTCTTCTTAGCATAAAATGGTCTTCCCCTGCAATCTTTTTGATTCTGTTATTCAATTCTGGTGAAATCTTTTCAGTGCCAAATTTTTTGGTTAATTTATCATAGTCAATATCTCCTTCTACATGCCAAGGAGTTACAACAAAGTCATCAACTGACATTCAATTTGACTTAGGTTAAGGTTTAAAAAGTCTTTTTCGAACTTTCACTGTTGTCGCAGGTTTTTCATGAGATTGAAAAAAAAATTATCGCATCTCTAAAAGATGTTCAAAAACAAACTCCTGAAATGCTTGAAAAATCCACTTCTCTTTCACCAGATCAAGTTAGACGTGGAATAGAATGGCTAAAACTCAAAGATCTTGCAATTGTAAACGAATCAACATCAAGTATTCTTACTTTGGGAAAAAATGGAAAAGAATCCTTGGAACTGGGATTGCCTGAAAGAAGATTATTGAATCTTTTAAAAGATGGTCCAAAAAAATTATCTGAATTACAAAAAGAATTAGGTCCTATTTTTGGACCCGCAATGGGATTATGTAAAAAAAATAATTGGATTGAAAGTTCATCAGAACAACTTTCATCTCTATCTATTCCTGCAGAATTGCCTGGAGAAAAAACCATTAAACAAATTAGAACTGAAAAACTATCAAAAGACAAAGTAGATGCAAATGATTTAGCATCCCTTTTGAGAAGACCTGATTTTATTGTTGAAGAAGTTATCAAGAATAAAGAAATTTCATTAACAGATTTAGCAAAATCAATTAAACTCTCCGAATCAACTGGTGCAATAGATGTAGAGGCTAAAGTTCCAGAGGTTTTTGTTGCAAGAACTCATCCATTGAAAGATACCATTGATGAAATTCGTGAAATTTTTGTAACATTGGGATTTTCAGAAATTAATGGAAATATGACTCAACCAAGCTTTTGGAATTTTGATGCTCTATTCACTCCGCAAGATCATCCTGCAAGAGAACTACAAGATACTTTTTATCTTGATAAAATTTCTGCAAAAAAAATTGGAACGTCTGAGCAAATTAGAAGAGTTTCTGATTCTCATAAGAAAAATTGGAGATACCAGTGGGATATCAATGAAGCAAGAAAAATGGTCCTTAGAACCCATACCACTTGTGTTACAATAAAACATCTAGCTGAAAATAAGCCTGATGAAGCTAGAGTTTTTTCATTAGGTCGTGTATTTAGAAATGAAAAAGTTAGTTACAAACATCTAGTAGAATTTAATCAAATAGAGGGAGTTGTTGTTGGAAAAAATGCAACGTTAAGGGATTTGATGGGCATTCAACGAGAGTTTTACAAAAGAATTGGAATCACAAAAATAAAATTTTGGCCAACATTTTTCCCATACACAGAACCATCTTTGCAAACTATGGTATATAATGAAAGATTAGGAAAATGGGTAGAACTATTTGGAATGGGAATTTTCAGACCTGAAGTAACCAAACCTCTTGGAATAAACAAACCAGTTTTAGCTTGGGGTGGTGGAATTGAAAGAATTGCCATGTTGAAATATGGATTAGATGATGTTAGAGAATTTTACAACAACAATTTAGGTTGGTTAAGGAGTGCTACCAAATGCCAGTAATTGAATTATCATATTCCAGATTACAGAAACTGATTGGTAAAGTATCAAAAAAACAAATTTCAGATTCTCTGCCTTTCCTAGGTCTTGATATAGAATCTGAAGATAAAGATCTTGTTAGAATTGAATACAGCCCTAATAGACCAGATTATTCCACTGATTTTGGAATTGCTCTTGGATTGCAAGGATTACTTGGGAAAAAAACTGGAGCAGTAAAGCTTGTTGTCAAAAAATCAAACAAATATCAAATTTCTGTAAAGCCTCAAGTATCTAAAATTCGTCCATATGTGACTGGAATTGTAGCCAAAAATGGCAAAATTGATGATAAAACAATCAAGCAATTAATGGTAATGCAAGAAGATTTACATTTTGGAATAGGGAGAAAACGAAAAAAATCCTCAATTGGAATTCATGATTTAGATAAGATCACATTTCCTCTAGTCTACACTACAACAAATCAAAACCACAATTTTGTCCCATTAAATTCTGATAAGGAATTAACAATCACTGAAATTCTCTCAAACACAGATGTTGGAAAAGATTATGGAAATATCCTTGAAAATTCCTCACATATGCCCCTAATTTTAGATGCTAATCAAAAAACGGTTTCATTTCCTCCTATTATCAATGCTGCAGTAACAACTGTTACACCTAAAACAAAAAATTTGTTTGTTGAGGTGACTGGTATCAATAAAGCAGATGCTGAAGATATGCTTTCAGTTGTTGCAACTATCTTACAAACTGCAGGTTTTTCTTTAGAATCTGTTCAAATATCTGGTGCAAAAAATTCTTCACCCAGACTTGAACAAAAGAAAATGATTGTTAGTTCTTCTCTAGTTAATCAAACCCTAGGTTTAGATCTTAATACTTCAAAAATTATTTCTTCATTAAAAAAATCTCGTTTAGATGCAATATCTAAAGGAAAAAACATTGTTTGTACTATTCCTCCGTACAGGTTTGATATTTTTGGAGAAATGGATTTGGTTGAAGAAGTTGCTTTAGGTTATGGAATTCAAAATCTTGAACCAACACTATCTCCGTCACAAACCATTGGCCAAACAAGTCCAATCTCTGTTGTCCTAAAATCTCTGAGCCTAATAATGACAGGACTTGGATATCATGAGGCATTGAATTCTAGTTTAACTAGCAAAAGAGTTCTATATGAAATGACAAATAGAAATACTTCAAAAATTATTTCTGTACTTGATTCAAAAAGTCAGGAACATACAATATTGCGTGATTCTATTCTTCCGGGATTGTTAGAGAATCTATCAAAAAATATTCATGAATCTTATCCTCAAAAATTATTTGAGACAGGAACTGTGTTTTCACTTGATAATCCAATATCTGAAAAAATTAATTTTTCATGTGTTAGTGCACATCAAGATTCAAACTTTACTGAAATTAAATCCATTTTGCAATCTGCATTAAATACTGGTTTTAATATGAAAATTGAAACAAAAACTGCAACTCATCCAACTTTTGAAGCTGGCCGTTGTGCTAATGTTGTTGTAAGTGGCAAATCTATTGGAATAATTGGAGAAATTAACTCAAAAATCATTGAAAACTATAAAATCCGTGTACCTGTTGTGGCTTTTGAAATTTCACTATCTGAATCTATTCTGAAATCTCTTTAGAAAAGAAACAATCAATGATAATATTCCTAAACCAAAAAAAATTACTCCGATATAGTATTCTATTGTAAGTCTTTGATGAATTTGCTTGGAATTGGCATCAAGTAAATTGTAAGTTGGAAGTTCCATATTTTCAAAAAACTGAATTTGTGGATAATCAAAAATTATTATCAATGATCCTAAAATTAAAAATACAATTCCTATAAAAAATAAAGTAACATTTTTGATTTCCATAATATTTCATTTTTAATATGAAATTTAATTTTAGTTACAAAATTGATTTAATAAATTCAAAATGACCACGATGGTTTTTAGTAGAAGTAGATTCTACAATTAAACGCCCAAGAGCAGGCACGCAGACGGATTAGGATGAGTCGATCGTAATGATACCTATGATTTCTAATTCACCCAGGCGTGCTACATTATGGGCAACCCCGGTTAGAAAACCCAAGGAGGTTTTGGCTAAAATACCAATGATCTTGTGCGAGTCAGAACCGGGGAACATTTTTCATTTTTAGATAAACATTAAACATCCATTACAAAAATGAAAAATGAAATGGTAAATTATTGGCTAGCAAAACAAGAACCCAGTGGTCCTAGAGGATATAATTTTGAAAGATTGAAGAAAGAAAAATCAACTGTATGGGATGGTGTTCATAATAATTTAGCATTAAAGCATATGAGGGAAATGAAACCTGGTGATCTTGCAATTTTTTATCATACCGGAGATGAACGACAAGCTGTAGGAATTATGCAAATTACTTCAAAGCCTTATCCTAATCCTAAAGAAGAAAATCCTCGTTTTGTTGTTGTTGATGTAAAATATAAAAAAACTTTGAAACGTCCTGTAACTCTAGATGAAATGAAAAAAGATAAAAAATTCAAAAATTGGGAATTGATTAAAATATCTAGATTATCCGTAATGCCTGTTCCAAAGCCAATATGGGACGCGATTTTAAAGATTTCTCAAACCTAACTAAAATCGGTTTATTGATATAGTCGAATTATCTAATTATTTTATGGCAACAGCTTATGTTTTAATAAACTGTGAACTAGGTTCAGAAGAAGCTATCATACAGCAACTAAAGGGCTTAGAAGGTGTTAAGGAAGTTCATGGAACTTTTGGTGCATACGATATTTTGGCCAAGATCGAATCTGATACTGTTGAAAAACTTAGAGAAACAATTACTTGGAAAATAAGAAAAATTGAAAAGATTCGTTCAACTCTAACCCTGATGGGTATTGAAGGCCAAACATAAACACCCTTTTTTCTTAAAATGATTTTACACTTTATTTTTGTTGTAAAAGAAGAAGATCGTGATAAAAGGAAATTTGAATTTGAATATATCCAAAAAATGAGCCAATTTTACAAGGTTTGGATTAAAGAGAAATTCGGATTAGACTATGAAATTCAATGTGATGAATTAGTTACCCAACCTAGAAGTATATTGCAACGACTTGACACACATACTCTAGTACGTGATCATGAGCAAAGAGGAAAAGAAATTTATCATTTCTACTTAACTCATTTCAAACCATTGTGGACAGATTGTACATGTGAGGGATATCATGCTGAAAATTTTGGTCTTGCTTTTTGGCAACAACCTAAAGAAGAAAATGATACATTATTTCTTGCAGAAAAAAATTGTACTACTGTATCTCATGAGATACTTCATGAACTATTGCGTATTTTAAGACACAAAAAATATGTTCAGGAAGTTCATGATATCTGGACAAAACATTTCTATGAACAATTGGAATTTGAGCAATATGGTGAAGATTTCAAAAAAACAGATGGTAAACCAATGTTTCTAACTATAAATACTTCTCAACTAAATTTGTAATTTCTTAACACTTTGTTACAGAATAAATATTATTTTCGAAATTTGCAGTTTTAAAATCTAGTTTGTTTTCAGGATCATTTGGTCTTGATTTACTCAAAGTTTCAAGTTCCACTAAAGCATCTCCTCTAAATCCTACCGATGAACCATAAATTGCATCAGTTAACATCGTTCCATGTTCTCCTCTCTTAATATCATCAACCATTTCGTAGAATCTTGCAGTTTCTTTTTTGTTAACTGGATTTCCTGTTGCTTTATTATATGCTACCGAAATATACATTCCATTATTTTTTACAGCAACTGGAATTTTGTGATTTTTACCAGATTGACCTGGAATGGTTTCATTAACTAAAACTTCACATTTATGATACATACTAGAAACATATGCATAGAATCTGTATTGTGCATATTTTCCTGCGCTGTCTTCTTCACAACCAACAAAAACTTTGTGTAAAAGTTCTAGAGCTTCATCATTCATACTTTGTAATCTATCGTCTATCCGTCCTCTCTCTAGAAGTTCTGATTTGCATTCTTTGGCAATTAAAACTAAAATGAAATCTGGCAAGTTGTAATTTTTAAGTGCTGCAACAAATGCTCCAGCTTGTGACATGCCAAATTTTGGAAAACCCTTATTGACCATGTTTACACCTCAATTTTGAAAATTTGCTACTCCCCAACAGTAAATTAAGAAGCTGCTTTTCGCTTATAATTGTTAAGAATTTTCATGCCTGTGAAAAAATTTTTAGGTATTTTTTAATTGCAAATATAAATTCGGGATGGATTTATTGCTGATATGGATATTGATTCTACTCCAGAACTAGTTTCAAATGTATATCTAAAATTAAAAGAAAATATCAAAAAATACCGATCAACTGTAGGAAGACCACTTACACTTACTGAAAAAATTCTAGCAGGCCATTTTAATCAGATAGATGAAAAAAAATTTGAAGGTGGTAAAGACTATGTTTTTCTTAAACCTGACAGAGTAGCTCTACAAGACGTAACTGGCCAAATGGTTATGCTTCAATTCATGCAAGCTGGACTTGATAAAACATCTTTACCAACTACTGTTCATTGTGATCATCTCATTAGAGCTGAAGTTCAAGGAGATATTGACATGAAAGTTTCACTTGATGAAAACAGTGAAGTTTTCAAATTCCTACAATCTGCAGCTGCAAAATATGGTTGTGGTTTTTGGAAGCCAGGAGCAGGAATTATTCATCAAGTAGTTTTAGAAAATTATGCTTTCCCAGGAGGATTAATGATTGGTACTGATTCACATACTCCAAATGCAGGAGGATTAGGAATGATTGCAATAGGTGTGGGTGGTCTTGATGCTGCTGAAACTATGGCTGGATTGCCATGGGAATTACTTTTTCCTAAAAAAATTGGTGTAAAATTAACTGGTGAACTAAATGGATGGACTGCACCAAAAGATATCATTCTAAAAGTTGCAGAAGAATTAACCGTATCTGGTGGCACTAATGCAATTGTTGAATATTTTGGTCCTGGTACAAAATCAATTAGTTGTACAGGTAAAGCAACCATAACTAATATGGGAGCAGAAATTGGTGCTACATGTTCAATCTTTCCTTATGATGAAAGAATGGAAACCTATCTAAAGTATACAAACAGAGCTGACATTGCTGAATTAGCTAATCAAAATAAAGCTTCACTTGTTGCAGATCCTGAAATTGAAAATAATCCAGAAAACTTTTTTGATAGAGTAATTGAAATCAATCTTTCAACTTTAGAGCCACATATTGTTGGACCACATACTCCTGATTTAGCACGAAGTATTTCTGAACTATCTGATGATGTGACTTCCAATGATTATGTAGATCCAATATCTGTTGCATTAATTGGAAGTTGTACTAATTCATCTTATGAAGACATGTCAAGAGCTGCAAGTATTGCCGAGCAAGCAAGGGCAAAAGGAATCAAATCTAAAATTCCTTTACTCGTTACTCCTGGTTCAGAACAAATCAGAGGAACAATAGAGCGTGATGGTCAAATGGATTCTCTAAAAGAGATTGGTGCTACAGTATTAGCAAATGCATGTGGTCCGTGTATTGGTCAATGGAATAGACCTGAATTAGATAAAGATCAAAAAAATACTATAGTCACTACCTTTAATCGAAATTTCCCTGGAAGAAATGATGGTCATCGAAATACACTAAATTTTATTGGAAGTCCTGAAATGATTATTGCTTTATCATTAGGTGGGAAATTATCTTTTAATCCATTAAAAGATGAATTAACCGCTGCAGATGGTACAAAGTTCAAGCTTGAACCACCAAAACCCGCACCTGAAGTTCCTAAAGAAGGATTCATGAGACCTGAGGGAATTTTTATTGCTCCACCAGAAAATTCTAAAGATATTGAAGTAATTATTGATCCTAACAGTAAACGACTGCAAAGACTGGAATCTTTTCCTGCATGGAGTGGAAAAGATTTTGAAGAATTACCCATCATGGTAAAGGCAAAAGGAAAATGTACTACTGATCATATTTCTCCTGCTGGTGCTTGGTTATCTCTAAGAGGTCACTTGGATAATCTAAGCGATAACATGCTTTTAGGTGCAGTTAATGCATTTAATGATGAAGTTGGGGTCGGAAAGAATATTCTTAACAACAAGCAAGAATCTTTTGCAAAAATTGCCCGTCAGTATAAAGAAAAACAAATGAACTGGGTGATTATTGGCGATAATAATTACGGAGAAGGCAGTAGTAGAGAACATGCTGCAATGACCCCTAGATATTTGGGGTGTGTTGCAGTAATTACAAAAAGTCTAGCTAGAATACATGAAACAAATTTGAAAAAACAAGGAATTTTGGCATTGACATTTAGCAACCCTTCTGATTATGATAAAATCTTAGAAGATGACAAAATCAGTTTAGTTGAACTTGATAATTTAGCACCACACAAACAAGTTAAGTGTATTATTACACATAATGACGGAAATAAAGAAGAGATTTTACTAAATCATTCTTATAATGAAGCACAAATAGAGTGGTTCAAAGCTGGTTCTGCACTTAATGTTTTGAGAAATAATCCATAAAATTTCAACGTGGGGCCGACCGGAATCGAACCGGCGACCTACGGGTCACTACAGCTCCAAACTTACATCATCCGTGAGTCAGTTTAGCTTAGTTTACCTCTGGAGCCCTTAGCGGTGATCTAATCGTAGACACTGTCGCCCTACCAGGCTAGGCTACGACCCCACAATCAAGAATGAAATAGACTTGAATTTTAAGTTATTTTAACCAAGATTTATTTGCATAATCAACGATTTCTCATTGTAAATCAATCATGGTAAAAACAATTTACTTACTTTTAGGAGCAATTCCTGTAATTGCTGCAATTTTACTTTCTGTTCCATTACTAACAAAAAATGAAATCCCTATTTCTGCAGCTAACTCTTATGACAAAATAGAAATTGAATATACAAAGCATCAATTAAAAAAAATTTCTTTTGGTGTAGCTGAAAGAATTGGATCTCAAAAAACTGAAATTCTTTTAATAAAAAATGATGGGGAAGTAAAATATTCTGTTACTGAACAAGGATATCCAAAACCTGACATTCGTTCCAAAATAGATGAAGTAACCTTAAACAAATTAAAAGCAATGATCAAAGAAACTGGATTTATTTCAATCCCATCTGAATCTTTTGTAGTTTTTGATAATGCAAGTGAATATCAAAAATCTAATGTCAAAGTTACTCTTAACGGTCGTGTAAACCAAATCCATTGGCCTGAACAAAACGTCACGTCAAATTTTATTCCTCCAATAATTACTATGGTTGAATCTGAACTAGATCAAATTATATCTAAAATTAGTGAATAGGTACAAATAGGCTGAAGTGAAAATTAGAGTATGCTGCCTTTATCTGGTGAACGTAATGATGCTAAAGGAATAATATCTGAAAAAGTAGATTTTAACGATGTAATTCGTGGCTCATCTACTCTTAAACGTGGATTTGCTCATATGCTAAAAAATGGAGTTGTTATGGATGTTACAAATGTTGAGCAAGCACAAATAGCTGAGGAGGCAGGTGCTGTTTCAGTTATGGTTTTAGACAAACTTCCATCTGAAGTAAGAAAAGCAGGTGGTGTTGCACGAACTGCAAGTATTAGAATTATTGAAGATATTATGGATTCTGTTACCATTCCTGTTATGGCAAAGTGTAGAATTGGTCATGTCAATGAAGCATTGGTTCTTCAAGAAACTGATGTAGATATGATTGATGAATCTGAAGTATTAACTCCTGCAGATGAATCTCATCATATTTGGAAATGGGATTTTACAACACCTTTTGTTAATGGAGCAAGATCATTATCTGAAGCATTAAGAAGAATTGAAGAAGGTGCTGCAATGATTAGAACCAAAGGCGAACCAGGAACTGGAAATGTTGCAGAAGCAGTAACACATATCAAAAAAGTAAATGATGAGCTCCGAACTATAAAATCAATTTATGATTCAGGCGATAATCAAGATCTTGTTAGAATGGCAAGAGAATTCAAAGTTTCATATGATATTGTTGAACAAACTGCTAAACTAGGAAGATTGCCCGTTGTAAATTTTGCAGCTGGTGGAATTGCTACTCCTGCAGATGCAGCATATCTAATGTCATTAGGGTGTGATGGTATTTTTGTTGGTTCTGGAATTTTTAATGCAGATGATGCTAAAGAAAGAGCAAGAGCAATTGTTTTAGCAACAACCTTTTGGAATGAATCTGATAAAGTAAAAGAAGCTCAAAAAATGATTGATGAAAGACAATCTATGTTGGGATTAGATGTTAACACATTAGAATTACGTATGCAAGATCGTGGTGGAACTTCATGAGTGTTTGTATAGGTGTTTTAGCCATACAAGGTGACGTTCAGGAAAACCTCCTATCTGTAAAAAATGCACTAGATGATTTAGGTATCGAAGGAAAGGTAATTGCTGTAAAAACACCTGATGATATTTCTCAAATTGATGGTTTGATTATTCCTGGAGGAGAAAGTACAACAATTGGACAATTATCATTGGTTAATGGTTCGTTGAAAATTTTAAAAGAAAAAATTGAAAATGGAATGCCTGTTCTTGGAATATGTGCTGGTATGATAATGCTATCAAAAACTGCTGATGATCGTGTAGTCGGAAAAACCAATCAACCACTATTGGATATTCTTGATATCAAACTTGAAAGAAATTCTTTTGGAAGACAGCGTGAATCATTTGAATCTGACATATCATTAGATTCTATAAACATTCCAAAATTTAACGGTGTTTTTATCAGAGCTCCATCTGTCTCTGATGTTGGCTCTGATGTTGAAATATTATCAAAACTAAATGATCGAATTATTGCAGTAAAAAAAGGAAATGTAATTGGTACTGCTTTTCATCCCGAGCTTACAACTGATACATCACTACACAAATATTTTGTCAATCTAGTAAAATCAAAAATAAATTAAGACATATCATTACTAAGTAATCTTTTTAACTATTATTCAGCCAAGTTTTCAAAATGGACAAAAAATTTGTATTTTTTGGTATAATGGCATCTATATTACTAGGTGGATCTTTTGGAATTTTTTCAATAGATGAATCATTTGCTCAAAATACTACTGATAAAGATGATTTTGATAAATTTGAAAAACAAATTGAAAAAGTTGAAGAGAAAAAACAACGAGTTGAAGATAAACTAGAAGAGAAAAAACAACGAGTTGAAGATAAACTAGAAGAGAAAAAACAACGAGTTGAAGATAAACTAGAAGAGAAAAAACAACGAGTTGAAGATAAACTAGAAGAGAAAAAGCAACGAGTTGAAGATAAACTAGAAGAGAAAAAGCAACGAGTTGAAGATAAACTAGAAGAGAAAAAGCAACGAGCTGAAGAAAAATTACAAAGATTGGAAGACAAGAAAGCAAAGCTTGAATCTGATAGAAAAAGATTAGAGGAGAAATTAATAGAGAAAGCTAATGACTATAAGCAGAAATTAGAAAAAATTAAAGAAAAATATCAAAATAATATTGAATTAAATCAAGCTAACGATGTTGAGAAATTCTCAGCACTTTCTGATAAATTGGAAAGTAAAATTGAAAACCATTCTGAAAAAATCCGCGAAAAACTGCTAGAAAAATCCGAAAAATTGGATACAAGAACTCAAAAAATTCTTGAAAAAATCAACAGTGGGGACTATTTAGGTAAAAAAATGGGTAAAACAATGATTGATGAATCCTTTGAACTTGTTTTTGATTCTGTAGATGCAACTTCTATTGGAAATGATTCTGAATCATCTTTGCTTACTGGTTTTATGACTTTCAAGACTTTTGATAAAAGTAAATCAAATTTAAAATTGGAATTACAAGAATGTGAAATTTTAGTTGATGATGTTCCTTACAATTGTGGATTTGGAAAGGCCAGAGCCATATCTTCAGGTGATTCTGGAACTAAAGATTCACTTGTCATTATTGCATTTTTAGAAGATAATTTAATGGAAGAAGTACATTCTACGCTTAAAATTTACTTAAATTCTGATTCTCCAATTAACGAAATTGATGGCTCAACTCAAGTTTCACTTCTTGGACCACAAAGTAAAATTTCACACCTGTGGTTTCTTGAAGGTGATGCAACTCTAACAAAGATCATTTCATCTCAAGATGAAATTCCAAATGATACTGCAGATGAAAATTCTAGCTCAGACATTTCCGTTGAATTAAACGAAGATGTTAGTATATCTGGGAATTAAATATGAATACTAAAAATTCTCTGTTTTTTCTAGGATTACTTTTTTCAATATTATTAATGCCAACAAATCCACAACTTTCTTTTGCTGATACAGGATCGATCTTAGTTCATTCATTTGATGTTGCTTATGAAATTGAAAATGGCATTGTTGAATCAATGTATTTAGATCCTGATTTTATAGAATTAATTATTACAATGGATGCCACTTCTGATGGAACTTTTGAAATTACAATTCCTAGAATTCTCTTAGATGCAAAATTTGAAACATCAGATGATATTTTTTTCGTTTTAGTTGATGGTTTTGAAACTGATTATGTTGAAAAAGAAACTTCTTCAACTTCTAGAACTCTCGTAATTCCGTTTTTTGGAGGAGATTCAATAATTGATATAATTGGAACTACAGCACTTAATCCCTTTATTGTAGAGCCAGAAATAGAAATTCCTTCTTGGATAAAAAGTAACGCTGAATGGTGGGCATCAAACCAAATCGATGATGAAACATTCGTTCAGGGTATTCAATATTTGATTAATAATGGAATTATGACTATTCCCGAGACTGAATCTGGAGAATCTTCTGGTAAAGAAATTCCTTCTTGGATAAAAAGTAACGCTGAATGGTGGGCATCAAACCAAATCGATGATGAAACATTCGTTCAGGGTATTCAATATTTGATTACTAATGGAATAATGACTGTTTAATCTGCTAAATTGTGCATAGATTTTAGGTCTTTTTTGAATGATTCTAGGCTTACAGGAATCTCAATTTTAATTGAATCCTTTAAAGATAGATTCTGAGTCTTTTTCTCATTCCAAACTTTGGAATTAAATTCTGTAATCTCTTTTGTTATCTCACTTTTGTTTTCAAGATCTTCTGATACTACCTGTTTTTGTTTGTGAATACTTTCTTTTGAATACAAAATCCCCCAAAGATATTCAGTGATAAACGGTGTTATTGGTGCTAACAATTTTAGAATAGTTGCCAATACTTTGTGTAATGTAAATATTGCACCATCTCTTTCTTCATCAGAAAAACCAATTCCATAGGCTCTAGCTTTTACCATCTCGATATAATGTGCTGCAAAGACATTCCAAGTGAATTCCCTAATTGCAATTGCGGGAATAAAGAAGTTGTATTCATTGTATCCTCTCGTGCATTCTTTTACTAGATTATCCAATTCCGATAAAATCCATTTATCTGACGCATTAGGAGTTCCTGATTTTATTACTGGAAAGCTAGACAAAAATCTTGATACATTCCACAACTTGCTCAAGAATTTCTTTGTTGATTCAATTTTTTGTTCGTTACATCTAAAATCATAACCATGATTAATCTCGCTTGCACTCCAAAATCTAAATGTGTCAGCACCCAATTTTTCAATTACTGGTAATGGATCAATCGCATTTCCTTTACTCTTACTCATCTTCATTCCTTTTTCGTCTAATCCATATCCCATAATCCATGCCTCATCCCACGGTTTTTCTCCTGTTAACTGCTCACATCTGAGAAGTGTGTAGTATAACCAAGTTCTAACAATGTCTTTTGCTTGTGGTCTAATTGATGTAGGATATACTTTTTTGAAAAACTCTTCATCTTTGTTATATTTACTTACAAAAAGTGGGGATACACTGGAATCCATCCATGTATCAAAAGTTCGTTCTTCTCCAACAAATTCCTCAGAATTACACTTTGTGCATTGTTTGATAGGGCATTTCTCTTCCCATGGTCTATAGTATTTTCCAGGCTCAGGAACATGTGCTTCTGAGCAATTTTTACAATACCATATAGGGATTTCAGTACCATAGTATCTTCTTCTAGAAATTGGCCAGTCAATATTGATTGATTCAAGCCAATTCATTAGAATTTGTTTGTGCATTGCAGGATGGAATTTAATTTCAGCTCCCAGTTTTCGCATTTTTTCAATTGATTCTTTTTGTTTTAGATAGTATTCCTCCATTGGAATAATTTCAATTGGAATTTTACTTCTTTCTGAAACAGGAGTCCTATGATTAATGTCTTCAATTTTCTCAACAAATCCATTTTTTTCAAGATCTTCAATAATTTTGGTTCTTGCTTGTTTTGGTTTTAATCCTGCATATTCTCCAGCAACTTCAGTCATTTTTCCATCTAAACCAATTGCAACAATCTCTTCTAACTCTAATTCTCTAAATAATGCAACATCATTTTGATCACCATAACTACAAACCATTACAGCACCTGATCCAAATTCTTGTTGAGCTGAATGGTGGGTTCTTAATTCCACTTCAGCATTTGTAATTGGGACTATGATTTTTTTTCCAATATATTGAGAATATCTTTCATCTTCAGGATTTACAATTATTGTTCTGCATGCACAAAGTAATTCTGGTCTTGTACTTGCAATAATTATTTCCTTGTCTGTGTCTTTGATTTTAAATTTCATATAGACAAGCTTTGTTGCCAAATCTTCGTAAGTAATTTCAGCATCTGCAATTGTTGTTCCTGAAACCCAATCATAGTTATTAGGTCTATTTGCAAGATACACCTGTCCTTTCTTCCATAAATTAATGAAAGTTGATTGAGTCAGTGCTCTATATTCTTCTGAATCTGTTCTGTAATAGTTTGTAAAATCACCACTAATTCCCAAATTTTTCATAATGAGAATCATTTCAGCTTCTAAATCATCAAGTGCCTCTCTGCATAACTTTAGAAATTCTCCTCTCTCTGTTTCCCTCATTCTGATATTGTGTTTTTTTTCAGTGTACAATTCCACTGGAAGTCCATTCCTGTCAATTCCTATAGGGAAATAGACATTTTTTCCAGCCATTCTTGCTGTTCGTGCAATCATATCAATCTGAGAATAATGTGCTGCTGCACCAATATGCCATGGTCTTCCTGATGGATAAGGTGGTGGTGTATCTATGGTATAATTATCATCAGAAGGTGTGAAATCATAAATTTTCTCTTCTTGCCATTTCTTTAGAATTTCTTTCTCTAACTCTGGATTCCATGCCTTTTCTGATATCTTTGGGTCCATTTCTTAACTATCGTGAAATATTTGAAATAATATGAGAGCCTTTATTGTAACCTTCATAGATGTAAACTCCAACTGCCTCAACATTTGATGGCATTTTTGGTGCTAATAGTTTGATAATTTCACTTGAAAGATTCTCAACAGTCGCTTCTCCTTCCAATAGGTATGTTGTGTTTTTTGGAACCTGTAGATCAAACATTCCCTTTGGACCTTCAAACTGAATCTGATAATGCGAATCGTCTTCTTTTCTTAGATATTTTCTATTAATGAAAAATTTATGATCAAAAATATTTACAACTTCTTTGATAATTTTTTTGGCTTCACCAAAATCTAAAAGTAAGTTATCTTTCATTTGTCCTACCAATTCAACCATCACAGATGACGTATGTCCATGTAGGATAGAGCATTTCTCCACTAAAGGTAAGATGTGTGCATAATCAAATGAAAATGATGCATCTTCTAAAAATATTGACCCTGTTTGTGGTGTTTTATCATAAAATACAATATCTTGTAATTCCTTGATTTGTGCAACATATTTTGCATGACCTATTGCCATTACTTTGTATTCAGGAAAGTCTTCTTTGATCTGTTTGTATTTTTCAATATCCTCATCATTATCGATAACTTCGATTAGTCCCTTTTCTGTTTTAAAATCCACTGTAACTTGATTGCCACTCTTTAATGTAATCTTGTGATTGTATTGATACTCTTCTTCTAGAAATGTAAGCATCTGAGCCACTGTTAATTCAGTACGGGTTTTGAGTAAATTTCCATTCTTATCGATATATTTAAAATCTGAATCTAGAATTGTTGGACTTGTGGCCATGTGAAGTCATCTGACTATGGATATAATATAAATTCTGTAATGAATGTGCCTGAAATTCTACAATATTCTCTATTCTAATGAATTTAGAATTTTGGCTAGATTGACATCATTTTTTGTAATGCCTCCAGCGTCATGAGTGGTTAATTCGATAGTTAGTCTGTTATACACATTATACCACTCTGGATGGTGGTTCATTTTTTCAATCTCCATAGCAGCTCTGGTCATAAAACCAAAAGCTTGATTGAAGCTCTCAAATTGAAATTCTTTGTGTAGTTTTTCATTGATTACGCTCCATCCTGGTAAATTCTTTAGTTCTTCAATAATGTCGTTTTCTGATAATCTCATCATATTATTTTAGAAATAATCTTAAATTAAAAGATTGATTCATTACCCTTCTATAGGAACTAATTTTGAACTACAATGAATGAAA
Source organism: Nitrosopumilus sp. (assembly GCF_025698945.1). Taxonomy (NCBI): domain Archaea; kingdom Thermoproteati; phylum Nitrososphaerota; class Nitrososphaeria; order Nitrosopumilales; family Nitrosopumilaceae; genus Nitrosopumilus; species Candidatus Nitrosopumilus sp. The sequence continues at coordinate 163,699 of NZ_JAILWM010000002.1, read as the reverse complement.
TGAATAAAAAATTACTTGATAATATTAAAAATTCCATTTCTGAAACTGTTAGTAATAAGAAAATTGGAATTGCTTTTTCTGGAGGTGTTGATAGCACTTTGATTTCAAAAATTTGCTCAGAGATGAATTTTGATATTACTCTGTTGACTATTGGTTTTGTTGACTCTCATGATATCTTATTTGCTAAAGAAGTAAACTCCTTTCTGAAATACCCTCATCATGTTTTAGAAATTGATCCTAAAACTTTTCCTGTTATCGCTAAAAAGATTCACGAAACAATAAAGACTGAGAATCTTTCATGGAATGAAAATTGTATTGCGTTTTATTATGTCTCTAAACTAGCAAGCAGTTTGAATCTTGATACTGTAGTAACAGCAAATGGAATTGATGAATTATTTTGTGGATATAATGCATATAGAGAGGCATTCTCTGGTGGGGAATCTGAAATAATTGATGTAATGAATACTAAATTAGATAATGAACTAAAAATGATGAAGGCTGTAAATCTAATTGCGTCTGAATTTGGAATAAAAATACTACAGCCATTACTTTCTACTAATTTTATAGAATATGCAAAAACTATTCCCATCTCAGAGAAAATCCATGATTCTGAAGATTTGTATCGTAAACACATTATTAGAAAATTAGCAAGTGAAATTCAAGTACCTGAAATTTCTTGTACTAAGCGAAAAAAGGCGTTACAATATGGTTCTAAAATCCACAAAGCATTACTAAAAACTAGATAAATTTACTAACTATTTTTTTAACTGATTTCTCTACATTACTAATGATTGCAGGTGATGCACCAAGGTGTTTCTCTGGTGAAAAAATAGAATCAATTTCTTTATCAGTTAATTTTGAAGTAAATGCCTTGTCATTTTTGATTGCATCAATGTATTGTATTCCTTTATCATTTGCCTCAAATGCAACTCGTTGAACATCTTTGTATGCAACAAATCTTGGTACTCCTTTTTTGATCAGTGCCTCAAGTACAAATTCCGCAAAGATTTGCCCCTTTGTGATGTACAGATTATCTACAATTCTTTTCTCATTTACCATCAAATTTGAAACAATTCTAGTCATAGTTTCAAGCATCTCATCAACTAGAATGGACACTGTTGGGAGTACAAATCTCTCATTTGCAGAATTTGATAAATCTCGTTCATGCCATAATGGAATATTCTCAAATGCTACTGCAACTTGACTTCTAACTAGTTTGGATAATGATGATACTCGCTCACTTTTGATAGGGTTTCTCTTTACTGGAACTGCACTGCTTCCCATTTGCCCTTTCTTGAATTGCTCTGCAACTTCTCCAATTTCTGTTCTCTGCAAATTCCTAATCTCTACTGCAATTTTCTCCAAAGTTGCACCTATTAATGCCAACTCAAATACATATTCTGCATATCTTTCTCTTGGAACAATCTGAGTTGTAACTTCTGCTGGGTATAATTTTAGTCGTTTAGCTGCTCTTCTTTGAACTTCAAGTGATTTTGCACCCATTAGAGAACCTGTACCAACAACCCCCAATGTTTTACAAATCAAAATTCTTTTTTTAATTCCTTCAATCCTCTCAACATGTTTTGCCATCTCTGCTGCCCAATTTGCAAACTTTAATCCAAATGATATGATACTTGCATGCTGACCATGTGTTCTACCAACCGCTGGAATCTTTGAATATTTTGCAGCTTTTTTTGCAAGAATTGATGCCATCTTTGCAACTTTTGGTTCTATAATTTGCAGTGCATCTCGCATCTGCATTGAATTGCTTGTGTCTACTAAGTCATTGCTTGTTAGACCATAGTGAATCCAAGGCCTTGCATTTTTTGAGCATTTTTCACTAAGTGATTCAACTAGTGCTGCAGTATCGTGATCACTTTTTGCCTCTAACTCTTTGATTCTTTTAGCTGTAATTTTTCCAGATGTTGCCGCTCTGTTGATTTCTTTGCCTATACTTTTTGAAATCATTCCTATTTCGCTTTGAGAAATAGCAGCAGCACCTTCAATCTCTAATTGATAATCTATTTTCTTTTGTTCGCTAAAGATTACCATCATTTCTTTAGTGCCATAACGCCCATTATCAATAGGTAAAATTGCCAATACATCTAGTCATAATACATCGAAAATAAATCTACTCCTGTTATCAGAACTTAATCTATTCTGTCTCTTAATTGATGACAATCACAATTGCAACCTTTTTGACATTTTACCCGCTTGCAATCTGAACAAATATTTTTTCTCCAATATGGCGCAGTGTTCATTCTAATATCTCTGAGTTATCTTGAAAGTTCCTTTTTTTACTTGAAAAAGAATTTTGATTAAATATAATGTCCAAATTCCCAATAAAATATAATATAGAAAACTTAGATCAGGCTCTTCTGATATAACCTCTTCTTGGACCTCTTTGGATAGCTCAAAAGGTGGAATGTATACAATTCCAAGTAAAATTGGAATTCCTAACAATACAATTATTGGTATTACCATAATATTTCCTAATTATATGGGCTATAATTTGTGTATATTTTTGCTACAGAATGAAAATACATATTTCGAATATCTTCTTCAGGACTCACAGCTAACAAATTAACAATATCTGTTGCAGTAATTATCCCAACTACATCTCCATTTTGCATGACAGGTAATTTTCTAACGCCCTCTTCATGCATAAGATCTGCTGCAGTTCTAATTGTTTCATCAGAATTAATTGTGAGAACTGGTGATGACATTATTTTTTTTATTGGTGTTGTGATTTGATATGCATGTGCTGCAACTTTAACTGAAAAATCTCTGTCAGTAACTATCCCAACAGGTTCATTATTTTCCATTATAATTACAGCTCCTACTTTAGCATCTTCCATCATTTTTGCTGCTTCATTTACTGTAATTGAGGAATCTACTGAAATTACTGATTTTGTCATAATGTCACCAATTGTGATACTTTTAGCATCTTTCATTTTATTGTATAATGTTTGATTTGATATTTGATAGTCTTCTAGAATATCAAAGTTGAAAATCATGCCAGATAATCTCAATTTACTTTAAAAGAAAAATTATCCAAATTACTTTGTGGCAATAAAAATTAAAAAAATTCTTGTTCCTTTAGATGGTTCTTCAAATTCCTACCGTGGTCTTGATGTTGCAATTCATATGGCAAGGCAATGCCAAGCAAGTATTACAGGATTGTATGTGTTAGGTATTACAAAACCAAATCCTAATGATCCGATTTCTCCAGTTGAAAAAGTACTTTTAGAATATGCTCAAAAAATTATGAAAAAATCAAAGTTAATTGCAGCAAAAAAAGGAATTTTGTTTTATGATAGAGTGTCTTATGGTGATGATGAAAAAAGAATTGTTGAAATTGCTGAAAAACAAAATTTTGATCTAATTGTGATTGGCTCTAGAGGAATGGGGGCTGCAAAAGAAATCTTTCTTGGAAGTACCTCTAATTATGTCTTGCACAAATCTAAAAAGCCAGTTCTGATAGTAAAATAATCTATTAGTTAATAACGTGATTTTCTTACAGTAGCTACTTTCTTTTGGGATCTTGGTTCTTTTGTTTTTGCTCTGGCTTTACTTACCTTGCCTTCTTTTTTAACAGGTTTTCCACTTCTTCGTGCGGCCCTTGATGCACTTGCTCTGATTTTTTGCTGTTCATTTTGCTCATCAATTTCTTTTTGAGTTAATTTACCTCTAGCCATGTATAATGAATTATTTTATAATAGATAAATTAGATCACTGATCTCATGTATGGTTCTAATTATCTATTTTTAGCAAATGAGCCTTGATGATCTGTTAGACAGCAACCACATTGTTTTGTGTAGCATTCATCAACTTTTTCATGACCACAAGAACCACAGTGACAAAATGGATCACTACTCATAATAATTCTCTCTTTTCATTGAACTTAAAATTATCTTTGATTATCAAAAATCAAAACACAACAATAATTTTATTTTATTTTTGCTTGATTCCTGTATCTTGTAAAACCCACTCTAGAGCTTTAAAGTAACCTTGTTTGAAATTTTTTTCATCAATTTCCCAATCAGGTTTGGCTCTTAATTCTGCAAGTAACTGATTTGCTTTTTGTGTGATTGTTGCTTCATCTAACATATTTATTGATAATTTTTTAATTAATTTAAAATTATTCTCTTCACTCTTCTGATGATTTAAATTGGATTGAAAGTAAATTTTACCGATACTTATGTCCAATATTACTCCAAAGAAAATTGGAGAAAATCAATACCAAATTGAAGCTGATTCTAATTTGGGAATGAAAGTACCTGTTCGGATTTATGCTGATGAGCCATTATTGCAGAAAATGCTTACTGATAGAACTATTATGCAGGCACGAAATGTCTCCTCAATTCCTGGTATAGTTGGACATAGTGTAGTTTTGCCTGATGGCCATGAGGGTTATGGATTTCCTGTAGGTGGAGTAGCTGCAATGGATGCTGAGGAAGGAATGATAAGTCCAGGTGGTGTTGGATATGACATTAATTGTGGAGTTCGATTGCTTCGCTCAAATTTAACTGAGGATGAAGTTCGCTTAAAACTAAAAGAACTAGTTACTGATCTTTTTAGCTCAATTCCTTCTGGTGTTGGCTCTAAGGGTGCAGTAAAGCTTAGTCATTCTGAGCTTGATGAAGTATTGGTTAGAGGAGTCAACTGGGCAATTGATCATGGATATGGTTCAACTGATGATTCAGATGTTTGTGAAGAGAATGGTAAAATTGCAAATGCTGATCCTAACAAAGTTTCTGATAAAGCAAGAAAACGAGGAGCCCCCCAACTTGGTAGTCTGGGTTCAGGAAATCATTTTCTAGAAGTACAGAAAGTTGCAGAAATTCATGACGAAGTTGCAGCTAAAAGAATGGGAATTGAAGAAGGAACCATTACAGTTTTGATTCACTGTGGTTCTAGAGGATTTGGACATCAGGTGTGTAGTGATTATCTTAGAGTATCAGAGCAGTCCATGGAAAAATACAACATTAACTTACCCGATAGAGAACTTGCATGTGTTCCAAATACTTCAGAAGAAGGTGAATCATATAGAAAAGCAATGTTTTCTGCACTAAATTTTGCATGGAGTAATAGACAAATGATCACTCATTGGACTAGGAAATCCTTTGAGCGAGTCTTTGATAAATCAGAATCAGATCTTGAAATGAATTTAGTTTATGATGTTGCACATAATATTGCCAAAGTTGAAAAACACAAAGTAGGTGGTGTGGAAAGGAAGCTTGTGGTTCATAGAAAAGGAGCAACAAGAGCATTTCCTGCTAATCGTGATGAAATTCCATCAAGATATCGTGATTTAGGGCAACCAGTACTGGTTCCAGGCTCAATGGGTACTGCAAGCTGGATTTTACTTGGGCAGCCAAATTCAATGGATTTGAGTTTTGGCTCAACTGCTCATGGGGCAGGAAGAACCATGTCTCGCTCAAAAGCAAGACGAGATTATACTGAAAATGATGTTAAAAAATCCCTAAATGATAAGGGCATATTTATCAAAGCATTGACCCGTGATGGTGTTGTCGAAGAGACTCCTCAGGCATACAAAGACGTTGATGCAGTAGTAAATGTCTCTCATAATCTGGGAATTGCTACCAAAGTTGCTAAATTGATTCCAATAGGTGTGATAAAAGGTTGAGCGAAGAAGATTCTGAACTTGAAAGACTTAAAGCAAAAAGATTAGCAGAGATGCAAAAAAATATCTCTACAAGAAAGAAGATTGAACCCTCTAAAGAAAATCAAAAAAAACCCCAAGCCAATCCAAGAGATTTTCTAGTAAGTAAATTGGGATTTAGAGGATTAGAGGTTTTAGAAAATGCTGAATCGCAATTTCCTAATGAAACAAAAATGATTATAATGAAATTATCTGAATTAATTAAATCTGGTGAAATAAATGAAGTAATTGATGGTGGAAAGTTACTTACTCTGTTTAGATCAATTGGTCTTAATGTAAGAATGCAAACTAAAATCAATGTTGAACAAGACGGAAAATTCGTATCATTAAGTGATAAACTAAGTGCCCACTCTGAAGAAAGTGATTAAAAAGTGAATATCGTTTTAGAAGTTGGTAGCAAAAATTATGTCAATGATTTACTATCTATAAAAAAAGCACTATCACATATGGAAAGTTTAGTTGGTGGATATAATGGCTATGTTCTAAGTGAACCAACCTCAAAGTTTGGATGGACATTTTTCAAGCTAGCATTTAAACCAAATTTACAACAAGGAATTGAAGAAAAGTTTTCTGACATGATCTCAAAATACAAAGAAAATGATCATCCAACTAAATTTGCAAATTTCATTGGAGATTATTTTGCATCTAAAGGTTGTGACTTGAAAATAAAAATATCTGACTAGACTCTTCTTCCTCGTTTTCCACCTTTCTTTCTGGTGGTATCGTGAGGAATAGGTGTGACATCATCGATTCTTCCAATTTTAAATCCGCCTCTTGCTAGTGCTCTAATTGCTGCTTGTGCACCAGGTCCTGGAACTCTAGAACCAACTCCTCCAACAGCACGAACTCTGATGTGAAATCCAGTGAATCCCTTTGTTCTTGCAGATTCAACAACTGCATTTGCTGCCTTCATTGCTGCAAATGGTGATGATTCGTATCTATCTGCATTAACATGAATTCCGCCAGAACTAATGGCAACAGTTTCTGCACCGGTTAGATCTGTCATGTGGATAATAGTATTATTGTAACTACTGTAAATATGGGCAATTCCCCATTTATCAGGACCCTCTTTTTTGGTCTCTGGTTGAGCTTTTGATTCTACTTCAGCCTCAGATTTTACTTCCTCGACTATTTCCTCTTCCTCAACTGGAACTTCCTCAACTTTTGCTTCAGTTTCTGACAATGTCTACTCAGACCTTAAAGGGTTTAAAAAACATTGATTTTTTCAGCCTTCGTTAAGTGGGTATTTGGAGAAAAAATTGATGATTCTTCATATACGTGATTGTTTGGTTTGAATTAATGACATCGATTATTTTTATGGTAATTGGTATAGCAATTGCATCTGTTTTGTTAGGATCCATAGCATTTTCATTTTTGACTCCAACTAATGAATCTGGTTTATCGCCATTAGAACAAAAATGCCAACAAATTGCAAATGAAGGTTATAAACTTCATTCCATGTATCCTAATTCAAATCCAGATGAGCTACCAGAAAAAGAATTTAATCAATTGATGTATCTTGATGATAAATGGATTAAAGAATGTGTTTCAGTTCTTCCTGCAGATTCTATATTTAATATTGTAAATAATGTTGAACGAGAATTTCCTCATGGGGAATAATTATCTAAAATGTTTCCAGCCTAGATCTTTTAATTTTACCAATTTGTCATTCTCTACAATATACACTCCACTACCATTAGTTACATAACCGACTTCAATAATCTCTGTTCCTAGTAATTTGGCATTTTTTAGAATTATGGTTCGGTATTTTGGGTTTATCGTAAATACAAAATCATACTCTTCTCCTCCATGAAATACTAATTTTTTCAAATCAGTTTTTTGTGAATTTGCATAGTCTTCTAATTCTTTTTTTGCAGGGATGTTGTTTATTATGAATTTAGTTTTACTTTGCTTTGATAACTCATTTAATGTCGTGGATAGACCATCACTGGAATCCATAGATGATGAGAAATATTTTTTATTCTTTAATCCAAACCTCAGTTTGGCTTTGGGATAAAGGACTGAATCAATTGCCTTTTTAGCAAATTTCCCGTGAATCTTCTTTTTCTCTAGCAATATGCTTAATCCAGCAGATGTATATCCAAACGGACCAGTGACAAACACCAAATCTCCTTTTTTTGAACCATTTCTTCTGATTATGGAATCCGATTTTCCAAAAATGCAAACATTAAACACAAATTCCTTTCCCGCATTAGTATCTCCTCCAAGAATTTTAATACCATATTCATCACATGCCGATTTGAATCCATTCGAAATTTGATCAATTTTTGAGCGTGTAATTGAGTTTGGCAAATTTATTGATATGATTCCATATTGAGGACAAACCCCTTTTGCAGCAAAATCACTTACACATGCTACAATACTCTTTCTTGCAGCATTTCTTAGTTTCATTTGAGGGGGAATATCTGTACTTTCTACTAGGGTGTCCATTTTTGAAACAATTTTGGTTTTGCCTAAATTAAAAATCTCCACATCTTCAGAGACAAATTTTTTATTTCCTAATTTCCCTTGAATTATTTTAATTATTGATTCTTCATCTAATTTTTTCATAACTTTGTTTCACCAGTTCTAATGTGTCTTTGATTATATTCTCACACTTTACTTTATCATTTGATTCTGCTGAAACTCTGATAATATCTTCAGTATTTGATTTTCTAATTAACACCCAGCTATCCTCGTCAATTATTCCTTTTATTCCATCTAAAGTATCCGCATCTGAATATTCTTTTGAAAATTTATCCCTGATATCTTCAATGACTTTGTCATGAAACTCTGAATCAACTTCAATTTTTTCTCTGATTTGTTGATATCTTTCCATAAAGTCTAAAATTTCTTTAAAATTTGAATTTCCAAGCATTGAAGAAATTAAACCACTGGTTAGTATTCCATCTCTACAAAAATTAAACTCTGGTAAAATAAAACCACCACTACTCCCTTCTCCACCTGCTTGAGCTTTAGTTTGCAGCATCATATCTATCACATTTGCTTCACCTACTTTAGATCTATTTACAGTACCACCACTTTCTTTGATGAATTTTTCAATGGACACACTAGTATCAATACTTAGAACAAAATTCTTGTAACCTAATTCAAGAGATTTTGCAACACCTAATCCTAATGTTACATCTGGTATCTGTTTTTTGCCATTTCTAACTACCACTAAACGATCTCCATCCAAGTCAAAAGCAAATCCAATTTCGTTTTTTGTGGATGCTAAAATCAATTCTGATAACCCATCTGTAGTTGGATCTGGCCCTCTTGAGGAATTATCTAGATTTTCATTAATGGTTTGTACTTGACACCCTATCTCAGTTAGTAGTTTTGGGGCAAAATCCTTTGCAGCCCCACCCCCAATATCTACTGCAATTTTAGGTTTATTTTCAATATCTCCGATTATTTTTTTTGCATCCTCAATGTATGATGTTGAAATATTCTTCTCAGTTCCAAATTCTGAAATACTAATTTCTTGATTTTTTAAAATCTCTGGTAATTCATTTTCATTAATTCCACGTCCATCAATTATGAATTTCATCCCATTCCATTCTATTGGGTTGTGCGATGATGAAATCACAATTCCTGCTTGATAAAATCTTGATTCTCTAAAAATTACTGGGGTTGGAGCTAATCCTAAATTAAATACGTCAATTCCATTTTTCATCAATGCTGCACTTGCCGTATCTTTTATCATGGCACCTGATGGTCTGGTATCCATACCGATTGCACATTTTTTTGATTTAATTAGAGATGAAAAATTATTACAAAATTGTAATACGTCTTTAAGATTGAGATCTTCGCCAAAAATTCCTCTAATTCCAGAAATAGTTTTCTTCAATTGTTCCAACTCGGAAAGGCTTTTTATTAACTCTGATGGATTTATCCAAAAGTGCCTTGGTAGCTCAGCCTGGTAGAGCGAACGCCTCGTAAGCGTTAGGTCGTGGGTTCGTACCCCATCCAGGGCTTTGTTTTGTAAAATATTTGATAATAATTAAAAAATTTCTAAGAGCGTGATTCATCTAGGGCTTCAATATCTACTTCTAATTCTTTTCCTAAACCTTCCCACCATTGTTTATTTTGTTCTGCCATGCTCCCCTCATAAAATACGTTGAATTCTCCTTTATAGATCTGTCGGTTGATACGTAGTTGATCACTTGATAACTTTTTCTGAAACGATCTAATCTTTCTCTTCTTGTTTTCGTTTCATCTTCCGATACATGATAATTGCTAGAGTCCCTCCTGCGCATATCCAAAATAATGGGGACAATCCAGCACTAACAGTTGGTTGTAATACTCCAACAAAACCTAATGTCATTATTGCAACTAGGATTAATCCTAACATTTCTAGCATTTTTGCCATATTTTTTCTAGTATCAAATTGTAAAATCAAAAAGATATATGGTTTTGTAAATTAATCCATTTATGGACAAATACCTTCTTGTGATTTTGATTTTTATGGTTGTGACTATTCCAATTGCTTTTGTTGAACCATCTTCGGGAGAAATTAGAGATCCACCAATTATCCCACTATTTTATGCTGCAATTGCAGGAATAATAATTATTTTTATTTACACTGCTTACAAGGATAAACAAGAACGTCAAAAAGCAAATGCTAAGCGAAGAGCAAGAAAATAGATTTTAAAGTTCTAATCCAAATGATTCAGCAATACTGGAGAAATTTACATAAGAATCCAAATATTGTCTACCTTTTGCAGTGATCACAAAAGTATTTTTTCCATCAAATTCAATTTTATTGATTAATCCTGCTCCTGTCAAGTTTTCTAGGAATTTGGATAATCTTGAATGTGATAAGTTTGCCTTTGTAAGAAGAGATGTAGTCTTGATGCCTTCTTGGCCAGATTGTTGTGTGGCAGTAAGCAGATCTGCAACTATTTGCATACTAGTCCTATAGGAAACCATGTATAGGTTATTCTCAAACTCAGATATAAGGGTATTACCATTAATTCAGATCAGATAAATAAGCTCTGGGCTGATTTTTCAGCAATGTCATCATCAACTTCAATTCCTTGGTATGATGACTTTGTAGGGGTAGCCTACAGATACTATGATCTTAGAATGAACGTAGTTCCTCTACTGACAGATAGAAAACACTCTGCATCTTTGTGGCATGACACGATCCATTTTTGGTTAGATCATTCTATTAAAATTAGATTTGTAGAAACTGGCGATAATTATTGGTTTATCATGGGAGCTGATTCTCAAAAACCTGATTCCAACATGTCATTTTACAAAATATTGCCCAAATCTGAAAACTATGAACGATTTAAGAAAGGTCACGGTGGGGAAGCATATCTAAGATTGGGAGTATATACAAAAAAATCCCTTGGTGATGTTAAAAAAGATTCTATATGTAATTGCGGTCACGAAGCTGAAGATCATGATGAGGGTGATAATGATGTCTGTCTTTACAACAATTGTGACTGCAGAGAATTTTCAAGTTTTCAAATCAATCTTTTAAAAAGGAAAAAAACAATTTCTGATATAGCATTTTTAGATGAAAAAGATGTAAAAGATGACGTTCTAGCTTGGAATTGTTTTAATACAAATAAATATTCAAAATCAGAATAAATCTAATCCAAATGTTTGTTCACTCTAATGTGATCTCCTGGATAATGTTCGTTGATTTTTTTTGAATAACATTTACCACAAAGAGAGCCATCAATTCCCCATTCTTCCATTGGATTATATCTCAAGTCAATTTTTTCACTACAAATTGCACATTTTTCTTTTATTCCCAATGTGGTTTAGCTCTTTTTAATCGATATAAAAAACATTCTGGATTATATTGTGCTTAAAAAAATTATGTTAAATATCACCAATTTATACCATTTTTAGGTAGTAGTCTGACCAATGTAAACCTCCTGCAAGATTTTTACTTGGTTGGACTACTACCCTTGAAATTAAAATAAACTATTTGCTAATTTTTTTAATGCAAGAATTTCTTCTTCTTCTTGCCTGATTTTCTTATCTATTACCCGTAACATTGAATCATTCCAAACATGTTGGGAGAAGAAATTATGTTTTGTATTTGCCAATTCTATTTCATCATCAACTACTGTGTCTTCGAGAAATTTAGTCACTATGACATCTGTTATCTTTAAAATCCTTGAATTTAGTTTGAAACTACGAAAAATAGGCTCTAATTTTCTCACATCTGTCTTAAAATCTCCCTTTGATTCAAGAATTTTCTTATGTAGTATTCTAAAATACACTGCAACAAAAAACAGTGTAGCATACCTTTTGGTTTTGTGACCGCCTTGTTTTCCATACTTTAATGATTTTTTTGCAAATTCTTTTACAAGATAAGGATAAAGTAATATTCTATAATCATCTTTTAGATTATCATTAAAGATATCGTCATACTTACTTCCTCTTGGTAGAAACTGGGCAGGGGAACTATAAGCTTCAGTTGGTCTTTGCTCAATTCCTGCAACAAGGGATTGAATTGCATCTTTAGCAACAATTACTTTCTTATGATTATCTGGAAGATAGTTATTGTATGTTGAATCTCCCTCATATTCAGATTGTTTTGATTTAGATTTTGTATCAAAGGATCCTGCTTGAATTTCATAAAAATAGCCACAATTTTTTAACTGTGACTTTATTGATTTGTGAAAATCCATCAAGGATACCAGATCTTTCCCTCTTACCGAATTTTGAGAATTTCTATATTTTGTAATGTTGTTTTGTTCTTGCTCATCATCTGCTTTGATAATTGTTACAGTCATAGAACCTTCCATGTTTTTGGTTCTCTTTGAGTGATCAAGAATTGAGTTTGATGTCTGTGCACCATTAACAATTTGTGGAGCATGAAGCTCAATCAAATTCTCTCCTAATTCTGCAAAATCACTAACTACAATTGTTATCCCGTTATTGTAATAGAAAAATTTACCAGGATTTCCTTGTAGTGTTTCACGTAACCCTTTGTTGACTGTTGTTTTAAACTGCATCCACTGACGAATATTTGATTCAAAAACATAATCCCTATTCTTACTAACAAAATCAGTTAGTTCTCTTAATTTCAAAATTCCTAATATTGTATTTTCATGTCTTAACATACGTTCAAGTTTTATCGATGATTTTTTTCCTGCGGCTGGTTTTTTTATCCTATCCCATAATTTTTGAATTATTTTCTCCTCATCAATCACTTCGACCAAGTCGTCATTGTATTCGACTTTTTGATCAGTAACGTAACAACACTTTATTTTTAGATTTTTTTCTTTAATTTTTGTTACAAGTTGAGCAAGTTCAGGTCTCATTTTTGTTACGTCTTTGGATAGTAATCTTTTGGCGTCTTCTTTGAATTTTGCAATTGCATCCAGTGAATGTGATGTACCGTATTTTGATTGAAATAGTCTAATTGTATTATCTGAGAAATCTACTGGAAGATATGCATCAATTCCAAGATCATTTGCGCCATCAACAATTGCATCAGCTGCATCATCCTCTGTTGCTTCAAAAACTCTCGTTAACACCCACTGTAGAAAATTATTCCCTTTTTCAACCTCACTTTTTGAATTTTCAGCATATTCGTGGATACTGCCCCTGATATTCTCTGCAAATCCTTCTAATGGTGTGCTAGAATTTTTTTGAATTAACAGAGTGTGAGAACCTGGAATGTATTCTAATAATCCATTTTTATTTTGAGACACTATTTTTCTAATATGCTATATATTTAGACAATTAGGTAATTATGTTATAACTCCCTTTGGATGTGATTTGATTTGATTAAAAAAATAATTGGACTTGGAATAATAGGTATTGCAATACTCTTGATAATTGGAATCATTCTTTCATATTATTCAATAAAAGAAATTTCTGATGATTCAGATATGATGATCAAAGGTGATGTAATCATGCCTACAAAAGTTTCAAGGCCTGGGTGTGAGAAAATTGATAAATGTTATGTCCCATCAGTTATAGAAATTAAAAAAGGAAAACAAGTAACATGGATAAATGAAGATTCAGCTTTTCACAGTGTCACATCTGGATTTTATGATTCCCCAAGTGAACTCTTTGATAGTGGATATCTTGATCCCTTTGAATCATACACTGTAGTATTTGATGACATTGGTACCTATGATTATTTTTGTACTTTACATCCTTGGATGAAAGGACAAGTGATTGTAAAATAAGGTACCCGAGGGAGTCGAACCCCCTTGTATAAGCTTTGCAGGCTCACGCATAACCGTTCTGCCAGAGTACCGTTTTAAAAAACACAAAATGAACAATTAAACTCTTTAGATTAGAATTTGTTAAATGGTTTTGAAGCCAACTTTACATCTTCCCCTTTGACTGTTTTTCTTCCTGCATGATTAGCCATGTCAACTGCACTTTTTGCAATAGCATTTCCAATTTCTTCTATTATTCTTCTTAATTCATCAGCTGATTCATCACTTACTCTCTCCGCACCTGCTTTTTTCAATATTCTATACATGGCAGATAATCCAAGTTCAGAAGATTTCATAAAATTGATTTTATTTTTTTCCGAAAAAAGATAATGAGTGAAAAAATATCACTAAGGAATCGATTTATACAGACTATTTTAAGAATTGATAAAGAAATGACATGGTATTTTGATTCTCATATTCATTTGTCAGATCCAGAATATTTGCCCTACATGCAATTTATTTTAAATGAAATGAAAATTTTAAAAATTAAAGCCTGTTGTGTTTCAATGGATCATAAAAATTCCCTCCAAACATTACAACTAGCAAAAAAAAGTGAACTAGTTTTACCATTCCTAGGTATCCATCCTGAATGTGCTGATGATAATCTTGAATCTGTAACTACGCTAATTGAAGAAAATCATGAAATAATATCTGGTGTAGGTGAAATAGGACTTGATCCTACTTATACAAAAACTGATGAAGATTCAAAACGTCAATTACACATTTTTGAATCTCTCTTGAGTTGTGCAGAAAAATTTGAAAAACCTGTTTCTATTCATTCACGAAAAAGTTTGGATGATATTCTCCAAATAATGACTTCCTTTAGTACTAAGCATGCTCTTTTACATTGGTTTGATGGAAACAAAAAACAACTACAAAAGGCAATGGATATGGGATTTTTTGTTTCGTTTGGACCAGTAATGATTTATGCAAATGACAAACAAACATTACTTTCAAAATCTGATGAATCCAAAATTTTAGTAGAAACTGATGGACCTGTTAGATTTTCTAGATGTTTTGAGATGAAATCCGGACAAACCGTCTTTATTCCAAGTGTAATATTTTGTGCGTCAAAAATTCTTGAAAAGTCATTTGATGAAACAGCTTTAATGCTTGAAAAAAACTCTAATTCCTATCTGGGAATATAGGTATAAAATACCCTATTTCAATAAAAAATTGTGGACAGAATTAAGCGTCTTTCATATGAAGTACTTGATACACACAAATCAAAATTTGGTGAAGATTTTGCTGATAACAAAAAAATCTTAGATCAAATTTCTATCATACGTTCTAAAGGTCTTAAAAACGAGATTGCAGGATATATTACTAAATTTATCAAAAAAGAGATTCGTGAAGAAAAAATAAAACAATCACAAATACTGGCATCAGAAACTGAAGAAGAAATAGTAAAAGAAACTGAATCTGAAACTCCTGAAATTGAAGAAACCTCTGAAGATGTTACATCTGAAACCGTAATTCAAGAATCATCAACTGAAGAACCATCAGAAACTCTAGAAAACAAGTCTGAGTAGAAAATTAAAACTTAATTTTCAATTTTTTCATTTAGATAATTATGATAACCGTAAAACTTGTGGGTGGAGCAAAAAAACTTTTTTTATCTGAAAAATTAGAAATTGCCAAATCTGATATTTCTATTCAAGAACTAATTGATTTGCTATTGATGGAAAAACCAAAAAATACTCCAAAATTTGATATTGAAAATATTTTAATTGCAATTAATGGTGTTGATTCCTCTGCAATGGAAGGAAAATCAACTGTCATAAAAAATAATGATATTGTAAGTATTATTCCTGTAATTCATGGTGGTTCAAATAAAATCGTTTCATTAGAAATATCCAAAAAACAACTTCGAATTCTAGAAATTAAAGGACAAAAATCTTCTGATGAAAATTTTCTTTTAAATTTACGAAAACAATATCCAAAAATTACATTTCAAGCTGTTTCAAGTAATTTTGTTTTAAATAAATATCATCTTAAAAAAATTTTAAGTTTGTCATTTGAATATAAAAAAAATGATTTATTACTTTCAAAAAAAATTGAAACAGATATTTTAATGCGTTTTGCATTAAGTAATCAAATTTCAGATGCAATTAGAATAGCTGGAATAAAACCAAAAAATAATTTTGTCTTAATAATAATTGGAAATAAAAAATCCCTTGATATTATTTCTAAAGAATTATTGCCTCTTTCAACTAGTTTATTTGTAAAAAACAATTCAAATTTTGTTAAAAAACATTTTAAAATTCCAAAAAAACAACTTGAATCAATTTATTCCAAATACCCTTTAGAGGATATCTTGATAGAAAAAGCAACTGTTTTACTCTGAAATACTTCTTTTTGTTTTTTCAGTACTTAGTATATCTAATTTTTTTAATATAGAAATTCCACAGGTATTTCCTAAAATTTCAAGAAGAATTATCTTATCTGGAAATTCTAGTGATACTTTATTTTTTAGCTTACTGGCAATTTTTTTAATTAGTTCTTGACTAGAAATATCTGAATTTCTCTTTTCTATTGATATTCTGTATGTTTCATCTTCTGCAATATTGTTTGACATCTCTTCTACAGTTGCTTCTATACTTTCAATTTTAGTTTCAACTATTCTTTGAATGGGTATTATTCTAAGGCTATATCTAAGACTCCAAGGTTCATCTAGAATCCTTTCTCTAATTTTCCTTACAATTTCAACTGGTTCTAGTTTTGTTTCAGCCGTAACAATTCCTGACATTTTTGTTATGGTGATCTTGGGTTCTGCATCCCCCATTTCTTCTAAAATATTACTAATCTCATCAACTGTTTCAGGTTCTAAATGCCTGGCACATGTAATTATCAAATTCATATTTTTGTTAATTCCTCATAACTCAAAGAACCTTTCCGTATGATTTTGATCTCATCGTTTACAATCTCTATTATTGTGGATTCTGATTTACTAGAAATTACTCCTCCATCCACAAATATATCGTAATTATTAAGATTCTTCAAACAATCATTAGGATTTGTAAATGGTTTATCACCTGAAACATTTGCACTAGTTCCGACCAAAAAATTACATTTTTTTAATAAATCCAAAGTGCACTTGTGATTTGGTACTCTTAATGCAATTTTATTCAAAAGATTTAATGATTTTTTTAATTCCAAATCTTTTATTGTTACAATTACAGTTAATTGTCCTGGCCAAAATCTCTCTACAATTTTTTTTGTCACTTCATCAAAGATGGCTATTCTTTCAGCAATCTCTTTTGAATACACTAAAACCGGTAATGGTTTTGAAAAATCTCTAGATTTTATTTCATAAATTTTCTTCACTGATTCTATGTTGTATGGATCACAACCAATTCCATACACTGTATCTGTTGGAAAGACAACAACTCCGCCCTCATTGATAATTTTTGCAGCCTTTTCTATTCCTTCTTTATCACATGAAACTCTCAATAACCTTTTTCTCTTTGTTTTGTTTAATTACCATTTACATTTGATAGATTTTTAATACTAAATTTCTAAAATATATCATGTCTGAATCTTCCACAGATTATGGAAATACTGATTTTGAAGATGATTTTGACGATGATCTAGATGAATTTGATACAGAAGATTAGATACTTAATCCAAAATTGTCTGCAAAGTTTGTAAATGTATAATATGCTTGAAGAAATTCTCTGCCTGTTTGACTGATTCTATATTTGTTTGAACCTTGAGAATCAATTTGTTCTAACAGACCTTGTGAAACAAGAGTTTTCAATATTCTTGAAATTCTTGAATGAGAGATATTGGCTTTTCGAATTAGATATGTAACTGTAGCTCCATCCTCATCTTGAAGATCATCTCTGGTTGTTGCCAGAATATCACCAATAATTTTCATGTGAGTTCTATATTCTACCATTAATCCTCAATAGATTATGTTTCTAATTTCTATGAGAGGACATTGATATTTTCCAATATACCAAAAAGACAAAAGAATTTGACAAATCATTGATTTCTCAAAATATTGAGCCTAACAAGATTTATTCAAAATCATCATCAAATTTTATCTTAGTTAGAGGAACTTTGCTTACAGGGATGAACAATGCTATCAATCCTCCAATTTTAATTGTCATTGATACTGAATATAGGATTGATTCTGGGAAAACAAAAGAGTACCATCCTAAAAATTCTCCTAATGCCAATAATCCAAGTCCCACTGAAACAGAAATTGCACCTTTGTTTTTATTTTCAAAATATGATAACATTGTTTCAATTGCACCATAAGCTAACAAAATAAATGAAACAGATCTAAAGATATGTTCTAACTGAACCGATGAAACTAGGAATAGTGGCAATACTCCAACTGATCTAAAATATCTTGATTTTGGAAAAAATGATTTAATGCTATGTGAAAATGCAATGAAAAAGTAACCAACAGTTTGAATCCCAATTCCTAATGTTTGTATCCATCTTTCTATACTTCCAGATTTTATTACAAAGTCTTCTACTGTATATCCTGCCCAAATTACAAAAAATCCTAAACTAATTGAAAAAAATGCTATAGTTAATCTAAACAAAGTTGGACTGCCAGTATTTCTAAAACCAATTAATGACATTATACCAATTGCTAATCCTACCAAAAATCCAATTAGATTAAGTATATTTTCTAACAAAAATTCCAATGATGTTTAGAAACTTTTGATTCTAATTATTTTAATCTGATGAATCTTTTAACCATCTAGTTAATCCCATTCATCTAATGATCCTGCTGTTTGACCTTCAGTACTACCCGTATAATCACCTAGAATGTCTGAATATCTACTTTCATTATGTGCTACGAATTTAACATATTCACCATAACTCATCTCCAAATCACAAGTTCCACATTTTACCAGTGAAAAATCCATTGCCAATTCTGCATCTTCTTTACATTTTGGGCATTTGATCTTCATGAATACATGTGTTTATGATAATTATTATTACTTTAGATTCAAAAAAAGATAAAAGGAGTTCTAATCTGCTGATTTCTATGAGTAGAATATGTACCAAATGTAAGAATTCTATTCCAGATACTGAACAATTAGGCGTTGTTGCAGAGAAATATCCTACTTGTAACAAATGTTGGACAGAATGGAAAGAATATCAAATTATGGTAATGAATGAAATGAAACTGGACATGTCAATGCCAGATCATCGAAAACTATTGAAAAAACATGAAAAAATCTTTGTGGGTGTATTATCTCCTGAAGGTGAAATCATTGATTACACAAATGAAGATAATAGAAAACCTGACGAGCCCCCAAAGAATTAAAATTTTAAGTGTTTTTTAGCATTATCTGGTATAACTATCAAGATTTTTCTCTTTTCTTCTGCATCTAAACTGTTAATAATTTTTTTAATTGTGTTGGAAAGAGTTTCCTTTTCATTTTCTTCTAACGATAAAAATAGTTCTAAT
Organism: Nitrosopumilus sp.; assembly: GCF_025698945.1. Classification (NCBI taxonomy): domain Archaea; kingdom Thermoproteati; phylum Nitrososphaerota; class Nitrososphaeria; order Nitrosopumilales; family Nitrosopumilaceae; genus Nitrosopumilus; species Candidatus Nitrosopumilus sp. The sequence goes on along the minus strand of NZ_JAILWM010000002.1, from coordinate 144,369 downwards.
ATTCCATCCAAATTAAAAGTGATTAGTTTTTGTGGATTTTTTGCAATTTCTAAGATATATGCAGAAAATAATCCTTCTCTTTGTTCTTCAGTAAGAGTTGTTAAAATTTTAAGCCATGTTTTGAAAAGCTTTGAAAAATTTGGAAACGGAATTGTTGGTCCTGCCTCTAATGCATTATTGATGATTTCTTTTTTTTCTGGTTCAGTAAGACCAAAAAATTCCATCATTCTTTTTTTTAATATTGGATTTCTCAGAAAATCTGGAAGATTAGCCAAATTAACTATGATATTTCCAGCAAAATTTTCTCCCACCATCGATCTAAAAGATTTTTTGTTGAATATAAAATCATGTGCAAACACTTTAGCTTAAATAAACGAAATTAAAGCTCAACATTATGACATCCACTGTAGTTGTTGGGGGATTTTTTGGAGATGAGGGGAAAGGTAAAATTATTTCATATTTGGCAATTAAAGATAATCCCACAATAATAGTTAGAGGAGGGGCTGGACCAAATGCAGGTCATACAATTAGAGATGGTGATAAAGTTTACAAGGTAAGAATGCTTCCGAGTGGATTTCTCAATCCAAATGCTAAAGTTATGATTGGTCCGGGAGTTGTGATTAATCCTGAAGTATTAGAAAAAGAAATTCAGGATTTTAAAACATCAGGACGTTCTTTTATTGATAAAAATTGTGGAATTATTGAAAAAACTCATCTAGAACGAGATTCTAAAGGTGAACTCAAAGAAAAGATTGGAAGTACAGGCTCTGGAACTGGTCCCGCAAATTCTGATAGAGCCATGCGGGTTTTAAAACTGGCTAAAGATTTTGATTCTCTATCTTCTCTAATTGTTGACGTTCCACAGGAAATCAATTCTGCGCTTGACGCGAATCAAAATGTACTAATTGAAGGCACTCAAGGAACTTTTCTATCCTTATGGCATGGGACTTATCCTTTTGTAACCTCAAAAGATGTTACTGCATCAGGAATATGTGCTGATGTTGGGCTTGGTCCAACTAAAGTTGATGAAGTAATAGTGGTTTTCAAATCTTACGTTACCCGTGTTGGGACTGGTCCTCTAGATAAAGAACTTTCTTTGGAAGAAGCAGAAAAGAAAGGTTGGTCTGAATTTGGAACCGTTACAGGTAGACAAAGGCGTGCTGCTGATTTTGATTTTGATTTAGCTAGGCGTGCAATCATGCTTAATGGAGCCACACAAATTTCAATTACAAAATTGGATGTTCTCTTTACAGATTGTGCAGGCAAAACATCTTATGATGAATTATCAGATGATGCAAAATCGTTTATCAAAAACATTGAAAATAAATTAAACACGCCTGTAACAATTATTGGAACCGGTCCATCAATCAATGATGTTATTGATAGAAGAAGCTAGGCTCCAAACTTTTGGATAAGTTTAATTTGATATTCTGTAGAAAATCTCTGTGGATACAGTAACTAATTCAACTAATGATAAATTACCACGCTATATTCAAGTAAATTCTACTCTTGAATTTTCTAGGCTCGTTTGTGCACTTGAGCGTGCACCACGTGTTTCATTTTTACATGATCATAATGGACAAAAAATATTGTCTGTGCAAATGGATGTTCTAAAAGAAAAACCCATTGTGTACTATACTCCATTAGAACACAATGGACATTATCTTTGCTATGGACTTAAAGGTGGTAAAGAGGAATCTGAAATTGTTGATTCTACTTCAGATGCAAGTAAACTATATTCTCCAATTGTACGAATAAAATCACTACCAAAAACCTTGAGGCCAGGTAATGGAACTTTAGATAGATACCAACCAATTGAATTGGAAGATATGTCTAGTCTTGCAAAACTCACATGGGGTTTTGAAGAAACACCATTTCCATTATTTTTATTCCCACGTAATGATAAATGGTTGCTTGGAGTTTTTATGAATTTTAATGAAGAAGGAACATCATATTTCTGTCATGTGGTTTTGGATTCTGATCCTCAAAAACCATTCATGAAATTTTCAACAATTAATGGGCTTCAACCAACATTTGTGGAAAATCCATCAGAGCATGGATATTCTTACATCAAAATAATAAAATTAAAAGACACTCATCCATTAGTTGCTTATGACTATCTTCAAAACTAGACTTTCTCAGATCTCAAAATCTAATGGGAAAGTAATTCTTGCTAATGATTATGATTCTTCAGTAAAAAATTTACAAGCAAAAACTATCAAAAATATTCAAGATTTACATCCTTTTTTGTGTGGGATTAAATTAAATTTCCATTTATTACTTCCATTGAGTGGAAAAGAAATACTCAAGATCAATACTTTTGCTCATAAATTTGGTTTACAAACAATTGCAGATATTAAACTAAATGATATTGGAAATACAAATAATGTAACAATAGAGAATCTATGGCGTTTAGGATTTGATGCTGTTATTGCTAATCCAATAATGGGATTGGATAGTTTGAAAAATTTAGTAAAATCTGCTCATAAAAAAGAGAAGGGAGTAATTACACTATGTCATATGAGTGCCCCTGAGGCTAGACTGTCCTATGATATGGAGGTAAAACTACAAAAAAAGCAGAAACTCTATGAATTATTTTTAGATTGGGCGTTAACTGCTAAAGTTGATGGTATTGTAGTAGGGGCAACTTTCCCCAAAATTATTGAATATTGCAATAAAAAAGCTGGAAAAAAATTGAATATTTTTTCTCCTGGAGTTGGAACTCAAGGTGGTAATGCAAAAAATGTCTTAACATCTGGTACTGATTATTTGATTGTTGGTAGAAGTATTCTTAATTCTAAAAAACCAATTAATATTGCAAAGGAACTTCAATTACAAAGTTTTAGTAAGTAGCATTTGTGCTTTGGTTAATACATTTTTTGCATTATCAAAAGTTGTTTTTTCCATTGATGTATTATAATTCATCCATGTATAATTAAGATGCTCGTGTGAAATTTTAATTTCCTTGGTCTTTGTTTCTGCCAAGAAAAACACTACTTTTTTCTGAACTAATTCGCCTTGATATTGAAAATTATATTCAATCCATTCTTCAAAATCATCGATAAACTCTATATCTGTGATCCCTGTTTCCTCTTTAGTTTCTCTAATTGCAGTTTCACGAGTTGATTCTCCTTTTTCCATTTTCCCTTTAACAAAATCCCAATGCCCAGAAGGATAATGCAAAAGTAAAAATAAATTTTCATTTTCCTCTTTTCTAAACAATACAATTCCTGCAGAAGTTTCTTCTATCATTTCCCTAATCTTCTTTTTCTTTCTTGAAATGTTCTAATTGCTCTCATCAAATCAATTTTTCTAAACTCTGGCCAGAAAATATCCATAAAAACTAATTCACTATACACACTCTGCCACATTAGAAATCCACTTAATCTTTTTTCACCAGATGTTCGTAAAATCATATCAGGTGATGATTGTGGTAAATGGGATGTGTAGAGATTGGATTCTATTTCTTTTTTATTAATATCCTTTACATCAAGTGAGCCATCTTTAATCTTCTCTCCAATTTTTTTTACAGCATCAACTAACTCATACTGTCCTCCATAAGCTAAAGCAATATTCAGAAAATGATTATCATAATTCTTTGTTGCATCATCTAGTTTGCTTAAAATTTCTTTGATGTGTTCTGGAAGTAATTCAATTCTACCAATTGCCTTTACTCTCATTTTATTTCTATGAATTCTAGGATCATTGTATAGTTTCTCTAATCTTTGATGAATTAAATCATAAAGATATTCTAACTCTTCATCATTTCTATCTAAATTCTCAGCTGATAATGCATATAATGTAATGATCTTAATATCGAATTCTTCACACCAGTCTAGAAGATTTTCAACTGCATCAGCCCCTTTCCAATGACCTGTTTTTGGAATTGTTAGGTGTCTTTTTGCCCATCTTCTATTACCATCTAAAATTAGTGCAACATGATTTGGAATATCTCCATTTCTAATTTCACTCTCTAATCTTTTTCCATAGATCTTGTATAGGCCAGATACCTGAAAAATCACATCTTTTATTTTACTAATGTTTTATCACCTCTGATATTACATCAAATAGAAGATATCAGTGTTTTTTAAAAAAATTGTTGTTATATTATACTAGAGGTTAATTCTAGTCTGAAACCATCTCTTGTTCTTTATGTTTTCTATATTTCTTAAAGAGAATTGTGGCTGATACCAGTGTTGCTGCTAAACCTCCTAGGAGAGGTGGAATCAAAGTAAAAGAACTCTCATCGAAAATCATTATGTTGGTAAATTGCGCAACCGTAGGATATAGTGCAATTAATACAATAATTCTTAGAATATCACTTATCTGTCTAGGTATACCTCCAATCCAATTACTAAGTAAAGTGCCTGCAAATATTGCTCCTAAACCAATCCATAGAATTGGTAATGCTCCTGCAACAAATTGTCCGATAATTATTTTATCAGAAATTTTTCCAAGTATTTCTACTTCTGATTCAAGTAAATCTACATCAATTCCACTCCATCCAGCTGGAAATGAAGAAAGTATCAACAATATACCTGTAACCATTGTAAAAATCCGGATAAAACCCATCGGTGTCGGTTTTGACCAATTTGATAATGCTCTATCGATGTCAAATGCTCTGATCAAAAATGCACCTCCTAACACGCTTACAAGAACAGCAAAAATTTCTGCTGAATAACCAAATATTGTTGCAACTCCACCAATTAATAATAAAATACCTGGAACACCCAAAAAGAATTTTGAATATTTTGAATCATAAGCAATCATTTTAAGATATTTCCCAAAAACTGCATATGAATACTCTACACTTCTACTTACTTTCATCACAACTCTTTGTACTGACACAACAGGAAGTACATTTTGAATTACTGGAATGACACTTTCATCGTCTTCTCCGTCAGAAACAATTACGGCACCGTTTGCAGAAAATTTTTCTAGAACTTTTCTTGTTTCTGCTAGTATTTTTTCATCTGCTTGAACTCCTTTACTTTTAACTCCTGCAATAGTTACCACTTCCACTTGGTATCCTTTACTGATTAAATCCTCATATGTTTTAATTGCTGAAAAAATTGAATTAGAATCCGCATCTTCTGGATCTTCTAGAGCCAATCTTTGAGCTGCCTCAATGCATGCATCTCTACCTATAACCGGTGTAAGTATGCCAGCTTTTTCCCCAACATCGTTATCTCTATCAATACAAATTACTAGTAATCTATTTGAGGCAGAAACACTAACGTCTTTTTCTACCTTATCTGCATGCTGAGACATTTAACTTTTAATTGCAGAATTGCTTTTTAACGATTTCCAACTATTGAAGTTAGTATAATTCGGCTTTGAGGCTATGGTCTTAACTCATCAGAATTTTTTACTAGTTCAAGTGATTCCTTTTTTAATAATTCAATTTTTTCCATTACTTTGGAAATTTCCTCTTCAGAACCACCATTTTCGATTAATTTTGCTAAAACTTTGGTTTCTCCTATATAGGAATTGAATTTTTTCATTCCCTCCATATAGTTAATGTAGCTTGATTGCCATTGCTCTGGTGGTTTTGAAGTAATGAACTCACTAATTTGAGCAGTTACTTGTGAAGATGTTACTTCAGTAATTGCTATGTATTCTTCAGGCGATATCTTGCCATTTTTTAAATTCTTAAATTCAATATCTATTGATTCTTGTAAAACTTCATGAATATTTTTTACTTCATCAAGGTAGTCTCCATAATCAGTAACCACAAACGTTGTTTCGTAATCTTGAGGAACTACCCATAATAGAAAACTAGCTCCAGTAATTCCAGCTAAAATTATGGCCGTGATTATAATTCCTTTTTTTGATGCCATTTTGAATGTAACAAAAAAGGAGTTTATAATTGATAATTTCTATAATAATTATTGGTTGTTTCTCAAATAATAGAAAAAATCTCTCATTAAAGAATTCTAAATATAATTATTTAATAAAATCAAGGAATTCCTTGAAATTATTAAGAATTTTTGCTTTTTGAAGCCTAAAAAAATTTACGTTCATCTAGTCTATAGTTAAATAATTTTCACAGCCTCTTCCTAAATACCACAAAGTTTGACAAATTCTAGAATGGTTCAAGCATATTGCGTAAAATGCAGAGCAAAAAGGGATATCAAAGATCCCAAAGAAACTAAACTAAAGAATGGACGTCCTGCCGTAAAAGGTACATGTCCTACATGTGGAACTAATGTCTTCCGTATTGGCAAGATGGAATAGTTAAGAACAAAAGTCCACACGATTTCTCTTTTTCAAAACCCATATAGGGTCTAGTATGTACTGTTTTTCATTGACCAAAACAGAATATGAAAATCTGCTTAAACGCATTGAGGATAAACTTGGAGGTACTGAAAAGGAAACCTCTACTAGATTCGAGTTACCCGTAGTTGACGTAATGTGGGAAGGACAGAAAACCTTCTTGAGAAATTTTTCAGAATTCCCAAAGGTTTTACGTAGAGATCCAGATAAAGTTCTTCAATACCTATCAAAAGAATTTGCTGTGCCAGCTGAAAGACTTGGAGATAAGGCTATGTTTATTGGAAGACGTGCACCTGATGATTTTACTAGGTTATTTCAAATTTATGTTAAAGATTATCTTGAATGTTCTACATGTAAAAGTCCAGATACTAAAATTCTAAAAGAAAATCGAATTTCCTTTTTGATTTGTGAAGCATGTGGTGCAAAGTCTACTCTCAAAGGTAAATATGCGTAATGCAATTTTCAGTAAGAGTTACTGATTATCAAAAAAATGTAATGCTCAATATTTGTGATGCTAATCTTTTAGGAAAAAATATTGTCCAAGATGAATTGAATATGCATATTAGTGAAAGCTATTATGGAGAAAAATTTGTTGAAAAAGAAGAAGCTAAATCTTTGTTAAAGAACTCCTCAATTATTAATATGGTTGGGAAAGAAACCATTTCCCTATGTTTGCAACTTGGAATTGGTTCTGAAGCTGGGGTTAAGACCATTTCTGGTGTTCCATTTCTAATTGTTTTTAAAATGTAATATTTTGAATAAATCTATTTTTTCATCTCATACAATTTTTTTCATAAAGAAACCTCTTTTATCTAGTGGATGTATGATTAGCTAATGACTGATAGTTTAAGTAAAAAACTTGAATCTAGATTAGATGATAAATTAATTTCAAAATCAAAGAGAAAGCATTTGGAAGATGGTTTCAAAAAAGGCAAAGTCATCAATGAAGTTTTAGATAAACCAACTGTTATGACACTATACAAAATGATTACTGATCATATTATTGCATATGTTAATGGTTCAGTTAGTGCTGGAAAAGAATCAGTACTCTTTTGGGCAGTTGATGAAAATGATAATAATGTTGCATTAAAAATTTATCTTGTAAGTACATCTAATTTTAAAAAACGTGAACCCTACATTCTTGGAGATCCTAGATTTTCTAATTTAAAAAAAGGAACAAAAAACCTTGTTTATTTATGGGCAAAAAAAGAATTTCGAAACTTAATTCAGTGTTATGATTTAGGAATTCCTGTTCCAAAACCATTGTATCTTGTTAAAAATGTGCTTGCAATGGAATTTGTTGGTGAAAATGGCTCTCCTGCAAAACAATTACTTAATTCTGAGGTTAATGAAGATGATTATAAGCAGGCAATCTCTATAATCAAAGATCTCTATCACAAAGCACAACTTGTACATGGTGATTACTCTGAGTATAACATTTTCAAAACTAAAAATGGCTTGATTGTTTTTGATATGGGTTCAGCAGTTGATCTTAGACATCCAAATTCACAGGAATTTCTTAAAAGAGATATTAAGAACATTACAAAATTCTTCAATAAAAGGGGAATATCTGTTGAAGATCCAGATAAATTATTTGAGGAGATAACTAAATGAGCTTTGAAAAACTACTTCGCATTCCAAATGATCGAATTGCTGTCTTAATTGGAAAATCAGGAGTAGTAAAATCTAACATTGAAAAGTTATGTCATGTTTCATTAGATGTTGATGGTGACACAGGTGAAGTCCTTATTAAATCTCAAGGTGATGTTGAAAAAATTCAACCATTCAAAGCTATGGAAATAGTTACAGCAATTGGTAGAGGATTTTCACCTGAAAATGCTTTGACTTTGTTGAAAGGAGAAAATGCGTTGCATGTAATAGATCTTAGAGAGTTTGCAGGAAAATCTAATGCAAATGTTGAAAGGATAAAAGGGAGAATTATTGGAGAAGGTGGGAGAGCAAGAAGAAATATGGAAAATCTAAGTGGTACTCATATCTCAGTTTATGGAAAAACTGTTTCAATTATTGGTGATGCTAGTAAATTACGTTTAGCAGTTGATGCAATTTCTTCAATATCAAGTGGAAGTATGCATGGTGCTGTTTATGATAAATTGGAAACTGCAAATAGAAAAGCTAAACAAGAAAAAATGAAATTATGGGAAGATCAAGATGTCTTTGATTAAAGAAAAATTTAATCAAATTTCTCCTAGTGAGTTTTTTTATAGTAATCGTGATTTAGCGGGCTTTAGTAATCCAACTCGCTCACTTTATACAGCTGTTAGAGAATTTGTTGAAAATGCTTTAGATGCATGTGACCAAAAGGGAATTCTTCCTGATGTTCATTTGACAATCAAGGCTGTTGAGCCTGAAAAACCTGATCCTAAGCCCTATATTTTGACTGTAAAAGATAACGGTCCGGGTGTAGATTCAAAACATATTCCACTTGCATTTGGTACAGTTCTTTATGGTTCAAAATTTGGCTTAAAACAAGCAAGGGGAATGTTTGGACTTGGTGCAACTATGGCAATACTGTATGGCCAAATTACAACTAACAAACCTGTAATTGTTAAAAGTTCAGTTGATGGAAAACTCCAAGATGAGTTTGAATTATTGCTAGACATTCAAAAAAACAAACCTGTAATTGTAAAACATACTACAAAAGAGACTTCAAAACATGGTCTTTCAGTAAGTATTTGTTTAGAAGGAGATTACTCAAAAGCTGGAAATAAAATTCGTGATTACGTTTATGAAACTTCGTTAATTACTCCTTATGCATCAATTACATTTGATGATCCTAAAGGAGAAAAATTTCAACATCCGCGATTTGTTAAAGATATCCCACCAGCTCCTACAATAATTAGACCACATCCACATGGAATCGATGTTGAAAGAATCCGAAGAATGATTGTTGAATCCCAATTTGAAATACCAACAATTGATGATGCAATGATTGAAAAAGTTAGAAAGGATTTGGGTCTATCAAAAAAAAATCTAAGCTTTACTGCAATAATGGAAAAAGCAAGAAAAAAATGGAAAACTTTACCACGTCAAGTTCGAGTTGTTATTGCCTTGATGTCATTTCTTAAAATGGATTTTGAGAAATTAAGTAAAATCACAATAGAAGATTTAGATATTCCAAACAAAAAATTACATTACTGGGATTTTGGTGAGTCTCAATCAAAATCCATTGATATGGATCCTGAAAGTCAATACTATAAACAATTAACAAATACTGTTCAGGGTGAACCATTAACTACTTTCTTAACAAAAAGATTTCAACGAATTGGACCTACAACTGCAAATAAATTTGCAGAGTTTTCAGGATTTAAGCCAGAAAAAAGAATGGGCACAATGTCTAATCAGGAACTAGTTCAACTTAGTGATTCTTTGCAAAAATTTGAAGATTTTCTAGCACCTGATCCTAGTTGTCTTGCTCCATTGGGCGAAGCACCACTTGAAAAAGGCATTAAAAAATTCTTTAATCCTGATTTTACTGCTGTAGTCCAGCGTCCTGCCTCAGCATACTCAGGATTTCCATTTATTGTTGAAATGGGAATTGCCTATGGCGGAGACATCAAAACTGGAGGGCCTCATGTATACCGATATGCAAATAGAATCCCATTGTTATATGATGAGGGTAGTGATGTTGTTCTAAAAGTTGTAAATGATACTGATTGGGGTCGCTACAAAGTCAAAGGCGATCCTCCATTCATCATTGTATCTCATATTTGCTCAACTAGAATTCCATACAAAACTGCAGGAAAAGAAAATGTTGCTGACAGACCTGAAATTGAAAGAGAGCTTAGATTAGCATTACAATTCTTGTCAAGAAAATTAGCAGCATATATGTCAAAAAGAGGACAAGCTGAAATGGCAAAAAAACGAGCCAATTTGTATGCAAAATATATCCCGTTAATTGCACAATTTTGTACTGAGCTTGCAGGAAAAAAGAAAGAACCTAATTACAAGAAACTAATTGATGAAGAAATGCCAGTAGAAACTTCAAAAACTGTAAAGGAGACAAAAGTTGAAAACGAATAAAATCAAAGAACGAAGTAAGAAGGCAGACGAAAAACAAAAAAGTATTCTTGAGATGCTTAAAAGTCATGGCGCAAAAATTTATGATGATTTAGATCATGGCCAATTTCCCAAATTTTCAATTCCAAGCAGATCCGTAAGTAACATTGTTTATGATAAAAAACTTAGACAATACATTTTGGGAAATAATGCTGCTTTACGTAGCTCAAGAAACTCGTCACAACTACGTTCCTTTACTCAATTAATGTGGTTGGCATTTTTTGCAAATCGATTAACACAAGAAAAAAAATCCTCCACTTTAAGAGATGTCTATTATTCATCTCAGGCATTTGCTATTGAATTTGAGGACCAATCTGAATCTGATAATATTATTGTGGATTTAGAGGCTGTAACTTCAAAACCCAGAGAAGATTTTCATATTTTTCCTGAAGAGAGAAGCTCTATTTTTGGTGATTTGAATATTGAATATACTATTCCAGGTTATGAAGGTAAAACAATGAATCTTTCAAATCACCCTGATGGTTATTCCATTGGTCCAAGTTTGACTACTGCTGAATTAGTTGATACTAGTGCTGAAATTGTAATTGCAATTGAAAAAGGTGGATTATTTACTCGATTTGTAGAAGAACAAATTGATAAAAAATTCAAATCTATAATTATCAATACTGGTGGTCAAGCTCCTCGTTCAACTAGAACATTATTGAAAAGATTACATGATGAGATGGGATTGCCTGTAATTGTTTTAACTGATGGGGATGTGTATGGAGAACATATTGCCATGGTAATAAAATCTGGTTCTGCAAATGCTGCACATTTAAGAGAGCTAACTGTTCCAGATGCAAAATGGGTAGGTGTTTGGGCTACTGATATTGAAAAATACAAACTCCCAACAATTCCAATGACTGAATCGGACATTAAGAGATGTTATGATCTTCAAAAAGATCCAAGATATGAAGATGGAATTTGGAAAAAAGAGCTAGATGTGTTTTTGAGATTAAAAAGAAAAGCTGAACTGGAAGCCTTTTCAAAGTATGGTTTGACAAATATCACAGAGAAATATTTACCACAAAAATTGGAACTAGCAAAAAGTCTCTGATTATTTTATTCGTAGTGTTAAAACACCATTTCTATATTTGAAATCAAAAATTTGCATATTATTTGCACCTTCAATTGGAACCTCTTTTGAAAATCCAGCAGTACCACGAATGTATAACATACCATCAATTAATCTTACAGAAATTTTATCCTCGGGTCCAGGAACTTCGGCCACAAATACAAACTCTCCCTCTCCTTTAATCAAGTCATAAACCCAATTCTTTGTTTCTTGTTCTCTTGATTGAGTGTATGATGGTTTTTGATCCTTTGTCATTTTCTTTAAAACCCTAACCCAATAAAACATTGTAATTGCTGCTGCTCCAATTAAGATAAAACTGACAAATCCAGAATCTGCTCTTTGAGTCATAATGTAGATGATTCCTAAAAATAATATCACTATAATTGGAATAACAAAATTAAGTGATTGCTCATTTGAATATGCTCCCTTATAACTTGCCAAACAGTAAAATTCTTAATTTACCAAATATAAAGTATCTTTGGTATTTAGACAATCGTGTCCTTTATCTGCACTTTAATTCTATACTAGTATCGTGGAAATACACCCAGACGAAATTACCAGAACAAAAAATGACCCACTTACATTATTCTACTCATCATTAAGAGCAGAAGCCACAAAAACTGATTATGACAGAAAACTTCGCAAAGTTTTGTGTGAGTTTTTCAAACCAATTCTAAAAGGTGATCCTGAACTTGTAAAAAGAAAAGAATCTGAACCTAAAGCAAAGAAACAAGGTGTCAAACGACAATTCTCTGATGCAGACTTTGAGGTAAGGGCTGCAGAATTTGTAAACAGAGCAAAACAAGATCCTGATTGGGCAGAAGATGTTATGATGAAGCTTGGTGAAAAGTTCAAGGAACGTGCAAACCTTGCAAAAACTGATTCCAATTACATTAATCCCGTATCATTGAAGAACTATTTTGTTCCCATCCAGAAATTACTTGAGATGAACCGTGTCAATTTATCATGGAAGAGAATCCGTTCAACATTTCCTGAAATTGAAGGAAGAGATGAGACTCGTGAATATACTTATGCTGAAATCCAAAAGATGTTGCGCAACTGTAAAATCATGGACAAGGTTCTTGTTTTGCTTGCAACATCCTCTGGAATCAGGGCTGGAGCATTTACATTTCAATGGAAACATATTGTTCCAATCTATCTACATGAAGACAGATTTGTCTGGGAAGAACAAGACGTTACAGAGTCTGTCTCTCAAAAGGCACCAATTGCAGCTGCCATGATTAGGATATATGCAAACTCTAGTTCTGAATATGTTGCCTTTACAACCCCTGAATGCTGGAATGCTATACAACAGTACAAACAACAATGGATTTTAGAAATTGGTCATGAGCCAAAACCTGAAGATCCTTTCTTCAAAAAGAGCGGTCCATTTGTACGGGAATTATCTGAGATGGGATTACGTAAGAGATTGGAGCGTGTTCTAAAAGAGTCTGGAATTCGTCCACCACTGCCAAACGGAATGAGGCGACATAAAGTACCTGCATTTAATGGCTTTAGGAGATTCTTCAACAAGGCAAACAAAAAATCACTCTCAAGCACATCTGTATTGGCATCTCTAATTCTCAAGGAGACTATGATGGGACATGGTGGACTAATCCAATTAGACAAGAATTATTTTAAGTCGCATGTTGGTGAGTTGATTGAAGAGTATGTTAATGCAGTTCCAGCACTGACAATCTCTGAAGAACTGAAACTGCAAGCAGAAAATCTCAGGCTTTCAGAAGAGAAATCAGAACTTCAAGCAAAACTAGACGAAAGAAATAGCCTCAAAAAAGAAGTTGATGATCTTAAGGAGAACATGAATGACATAATTCAGCAAAAACTGGATGAATACAACAAACAATTCATCAAAAAGATTGAGCAGATCTATGATAAGGAAAACGAGTCACTAATTGAACGGCTTGATGAAATGGATGAAAAATTCATCAAGAAAAACAAATCTTGAGATGTATGTGTGTTACATGACGCAAAAATTGGATATGCTAGTTCCTTATTTCTACAAAACACAACCAAATTCATTTGATTTTTCATATTCCAACATGTCAACCCAATCCGATAGTATAGGTAACTTGGTTGGTTAGATTTTAGGAATAAAATTCAGTAAAAGCCCACCACAAATCCAACCAGTTTTGTTGTATTTTAGGCGTAAGTACCAACCAGTTGGTGTTGTGATTTTGTTGTATTTTAACAAAATTTTATACCTAAATCACAACACAACAACGATTTTCTTATAGTGTTTTTTGTTGTGTTGTGATGTTGTATTGTCAAAAAACACTACAATCCCCCTACCATTAAAATTACAATAAGTAACTGGTATGTCCAATTTACGTACGTGTGACATACGTCATGATCTTATTGGGGAATTGAACCAATATTACAAATCTCTATGAGAGATTCAAACTTTAATCAAAACTAAACTGACCGTCTGAGTGCTTATAACGGTTCAAAAATAAGATTCTAAATAAGAAGATCACGTGATTCAAATCATTCTAGGTTTAAACCCATAACGATTCTTATCGGATGGTTTCCGTGCGTATATAAACTCAAAAAAGAGATTCAGAAATTATTGTCAAGACTGATATTTTAAAAATAATTCATCTGCAATTATTTTTCCTTTATCTGTCAGGCTAAATCGATCTTTTTTTGATTCATCATTTCCAGATTTTCTTATTAATCCTTTATTTGCTAAAGACGTACCAAAATTTTTTTTAAAAAAAGTATCTTGCATCCAACCAAGATCTAACAATTTTTTAGTCATTTCCGATATTGATTGATTAGGTTCAATTTTTAACAAAATTAAAACTAAATTTTTAGTAGGCGTTTTATCAATTTTTTTAATTAAATCTTTAGGAAATTCAGTTACTGTGTTTAATCCAGTATGTGTTTCAGGGATTTTCTCTAATTCAGTAACACGATTTTCTAATTCAGATATGCGATTTTCTAAAATATCAATTTTATCCACACTACAAAATTGATTCTAGTATCTTTAAATTTTTCTTAGAATGTGTTTGCAGTTGTCCATCTTTGATTGAATTTGGTTTCTAACATGGATTTGATATCAGATACTTCGGATCCTTTGAAAAAAATCACAAATGATTCAGTACCACCAATATCTTTTATTCCATGACCTAAAAGAATCAAAGAATCACCAGTTATGATATATCTATCATGAAGTTCTTTACCATTGTTTATCTTTCTAACATGGACATTTTTGAATTCTCTTGTAAAATGAATTAAATCCCGAGAAAATTTTTGCTGTGTTTCACCTGTTCCTGGATCTGCTGTCAAAAATTTTATTGTACGACTTTTTCCAAATTTTTGAATTGTGTCTAGAGATTTTTGACCATAATATCGATCCACAATTTTAATTTCACCTTTAGTTTGTGAGAGGATTTCTTCAATTTTTTTACGAGCCGTATGTGGAGTTGATTTTTCAATAAACACCATTTTCAAGTTTTGATCATTCCCAAATAATTCTAGATGTTCTTTTCCCGGACGCATAAGCATGTAATAATTAGTTTTTTCCTCAGTTTTTTTGTCGATGAAACTTTTAGCATTTGCTTTACGTAATGCAAGAGCTACAGCTTTAGGCGATAAAGGGATTTTTCTTTTTTTAAGAACTTCAGATATTTGTTCTGAGGTAAAATAATCATCATCAAAACCATATTTTTCTTGTAAAACCCAAAGTACCCATAATGCTTTGTCCATGTCTTTTTCAAAAATCATTATGTCTGGAAAACTAGATAGATCATCCTTTCCAATATTTTTTAATGTTGTTGTAAAATTTGCCATAGTATTGTTTTTCTATAATTTACATATATTTAGGAAATTTTCTTATTTCTTTTTAACTTCTTTTGCTGGAAGATCATGTTCTACAAGATTTTCTCCTGCAATTGATAATTCAACAGTTCCAACTTCTTTTCCAGTTGTTAACCATTTCTTGTAAAATACTGTATCTCTAAAAAGCTGAACAATATTGAGAGGCTTTGGTTTTTTTATTTCATTGTAACAGAATAAGGCATGACCATATTTCAAAACGGGTATGTTTAGGTAATGTTTAAGGTAATAAGCAATCACAGTGACAATTTCTTGATTGGATTTTGGACATTTTTCTTCAAAGAATTTAGAAAATGAAGGTCGATTATCTTTTTCTTTAAGATCTAATGGAATTAATGAAAGATTAATTTTTTTCTGTTTTTGTTTTGATTTTTTCTTTGGGGATGAATTTTGTTTGGGTTTAATTGTTGGTAGTGGTTCTGTGGAATGAACTACGGGCATATTTTTTAGTGAGTTTGAAATTTTTTCCCAATAACTTTTAACGAATTCTTCAGAACCTTCAAGTTCCACAGTTCCTTCTTTTAGATTGACCTTTATTTTGGCATCTCCCATACCTTTTTACAAATTTATTCTTAAAATAAACATATCGAAAAATACTCAAATTTAGATCATATTTTACTAAATAATGAACATATGATCTTTTTAGATGTTTTTATTTTCAGGCAATCCTAAAATTCTTCTTACTTTATTGTATGTCTCTAATACAATTTTGCTTTCTCTCTCCTGAAACCCCATAAGGTGTTTGTATTTCAAAATTGTAGTCTTTTGCATCTCCATAATACATTCTAAAAACAGATTCAGAAATCACACATTTCCAGATAAGATTAGACATCGTTTCACCACATGTGTTTGCATATTCACTAATTGCATCTAGTTCCTTTTTTGTCACATTGGCTGAAATTGTAGACATAGATTATGCTAGATCATTCTAGATTATAATCAAATCTCAAAAATCGAATCTTAATAGATTAGTGTTAGAGTCTTGAACTAAAATCTATAGTCCCTTTTAAAGTCTAAATTAAAATACGAAACTGCGACAATACTCAATCAAGTATTAGAGATACTCATATTCATTAGAATGTTAAACTAATTTTATAAATTTCATTCCCCGTAACTCTACCAGTTTGAATCTGTAGAGTTCCTACTTTGAATGAAATTTACAAAAATACATTATCTGTCACTGTTTTTGTCTTATCAATTTTGGAACAAACATGAATATGACAAGAATTATCTCCAATCTACCAAGTATCATCAGAAAACTTGCAATTATCTTTCCTAATGGATCAAGATCAATTCCAAGTATTCCAGAGCCTAGACCTGCAGTAGTTATTGCACCAATAGTCTCAAAGTAAGAATCATAGAAGTCATATCCTTCACTTGACAGATACAACGCACCTACAAGCGGAAGTGTTGGAAACAATGCAAATATCAGAAGGGTTGTTGCAAGCTCGTTTTTGTCCTCTGCAAACCCCTTCTTCCAACCACTTGGTCTGAGTAACTTTCTAAGATCATACATATTCAGTATACGAAATATCTTGATTCCTCCTGCTGTGGAAAATCCACATCCTCCAATTATCATAAGTAATGTGAGAAATATTTTGGGTGTTGCATCAAGCACACTCATATCCACTACCTGAAAACCTGCTGTTGTACTTGTTGCAACGACAGTTATCACGTTGCTCATTGGATCTGTACCATACAAAACAGAAAACAGAATTATTGCACCTAAAAGCATCAGGAGGTATACCGTGACTTCTCGTCCCGTTTTTACTGAAAGAAACTTTGTCCTTACCAATCCGTAATGAAACCCAAATGGTAACGTGCCAAGTATCATGCCTATTACCAGTACTATTTCGCCACCAATCTGAAGCTCTGAGAACATGTTGGAATTTGGTAAAAACCCTCCAGTGGAAAGAGTGCTAAATGCAAGCGAAAAGTTATCCAGCATGTTATCTGATCCAAACACCCAAAACAAACCTGCAATCATTACGACATAAATGGAAAAAACTATGGTAATTGTCACAAACAATTCTCGTAGATTAGGTGTTGTACCTGAAATGAAACCTCTCATGTTGTGCAGTTTGCTTTCAGGATAAAATGCAGTCATTATCAAATAGATGAAGCTAAGGCCCCCTACAAACTGCGTGAAGCCACGAAAGAAGGTAAAGCTTTGTGGTAAATCTTCAGGTGTAGCAAACAGAGATATGCCAGCTGTTGTAAATGCCGCCGAGCTTGAAAAAAGACTGTTTGAAAACTCTTCTACAAAACCCATCTCACCATACGGAGAGATGTACATGTATGGTATGGTTCCAACAATAACCAGAATTACAAAGCTTGAAAATACAAGTATGGTCATTGCTTGCAAGCTAAGTGGATGTTTTTCACCATACGAGTTTAATAAAAATCCCAATGCCAGCAGTGTTGTTGCCATCATAAATATTCCAGATGCTACCTGAACCTCAAACATGAAGGTGGATACAAGTGCTGGAATTAACATGAGTAATCCTGCAAACTGTGTTACAGATCCCAGATTCCATAAAATTGATCTTACAGATGAAATTGGTTTTTTGTTTCTTTCAATGGAGCCATGAATCAACTCTACAATGGTATGCTGAAATATTAGTCCGATTACTTTGTTAGAGTCTGATATTACTGCAAGTTTTCTGATTTTGTTTTCTCTCATCTTATCTAGTGCATCTTTTAATGATGAATTGTGGGATATTGAAACTAGAGGAAACGACATGACATCTTCTAGTTTTGTTCTTGATGAACGGGCATGTTGCTCTCCTACCTTTCTTAGAATGTCTTCATCAGTTACAATCCCTACAGGATCTCCCACAGAATTTGTTACAATAATCTCATCAGAATGCTGTTTTTGCATCTGTGTACAGGCAGAAGGTATGAGTGTTGATTCATGCATGATTGTGATTGTCCTTTTCATGTACTGTGAAACTCGATACTTTAGAACATCTGGGATAGATTCTGATTCTGGCATTTAGCTTGACTTCTTTTTGGTATCTTATTTAGTATTGTGTAACAAAGGTAATTGTATTCAAAATATCCAGACTTACCTTTTTCTGGAGTATCAACTAAGACAGTCGAATTGTAAAAGGTGAAGAATAATCAATCTGGCTTTCAAAACTTGTTCTAAAATAATATAATTGAAACTTGAGACCAACAACGATTAGTTGTCTGGTGACAGTTTCTATTCTTGGTTGGCAATTTAGTATTAAGGGAATACTGAGAATTTGTATGAATGATTTCTCAGTGATAATTATAAGTAAAATTGTTCTAACTATAGTCATACCGATGAGGAGTCGTTTCATCCGAGTTTACCAGACCATAGTACTTCATAGTCGGGTCAGCTTTTGACCCGACTAACAAAAAATTAACTATTGGTACTGCTGTAAATTATTCGGACTCTTTATGAGTATCATATGTCAAGTTTGACTAATGCAAGTATATGTACACAAAGAGGTTCATGCATTTGAATATGTTTTCTTTACTGAATTTAAAAATGAAAATGAATTAGATTTTTGCTGTGAGAAACTAAAGAGATACGTTTCAATTGTAAAAGCTTGGAGCAGTAAAATTGGAAAATTCTGTATTGTAGAAAAAGAGACTCTTACACCGATTGATTACTGTCCTTTTTGCGGCGAGAAGATAGAATACGTTTCTGTGGAGTAGAAAATGAAAACTAGACTTTTACTATCTTTTACAATTATCGGAATTGCCTTATTTACAGTCTATGGCATATGGAACTCTACTGATACTCAAAAACAAACATTCCAATATTTGGTAGATTATGATGATCTACTTGTAAGAAGTGTGGGTATGTCAGTATACAAAACAGTAGAGAATCATCCAAACCAAGATTGCTTTCAACTTTCTTCACAAGAAGTAGAAAAATTCCCAGATGATTTTCTAGACGATTTGAAAAGTGCTTCTGAGGAGGAATTTCATGATTCTCCGCAAATCTACCCTCCAGGCGTGTATACTGGATATGGGATGACTGTAAAAAAAGAAGTGGCATTGGACCTTTTAACAAAATACAACTTTAATGAGACAAAAACTGTCTTTTCAGACAATATTGCTTCAATGCCTGATGCACAGTACCAATTTGATTGTTTTTTTGAATATGAAGACAAGCAATACATGTTGAGGATATCATTTCAAAATCAAATATCTGATGGGAATTTTGTTAATGTAAATTTCACCCAAAATTCTGGATTTCCACACATAGAGAATCAACACATCACAGTATTTTATGGTGGATTTAACAGCACAGTTCTGTTTCACAATAACTTGGATGAAGACGTGATTCTTTATTCAAATGATCCTGTAGTGAATTTTATTGATGCAGATGATGGAGATGTTCATGAAAATAGATTTGCAAAAACACTAAATGAATTTGAAACAGTAATTCCTCCAGGCAAGTTTTTCTCGTATTATTTCTCTCCATATGATGACAAGAATAACGAACCAATCTCATATGTTGTAAAACCGTTTGATCTTCAAGGAAGTGTTACTGTAAAACCATATCCTCGATGCATGACAGAAAATGATGTGACCTCCCTTTATGGAACCGTGAAAGTCTATCCAAAGTTTCCAAAGTATCTGCCAGAGGGATACTCTTTTGAATGCGGAGTGCACAATACAAACGCGTATGTGCATCTTGTTTATTTCACTGATGAGCAACGCTCAAAGTTTCCTGACACTCATAATTCTGCATTTGATAGAGAATTTTTCTCCGATGGTGGTCTGGTAATTGATTATTATGATGAGGCATGGAATGGTTGGATTGAAGATCCAAACTATGACAAGTTTGAAAAAGCACAAGAAAATTCAGAGCATCCACAATCAAAAACGCTTACCATTTCAGATCAACCTGCAGTTATGATTAAGGAGTATTCTTG
Organism: Nitrosopumilus sp.; assembly: GCF_025698945.1. Taxonomy (NCBI): domain Archaea; kingdom Thermoproteati; phylum Nitrososphaerota; class Nitrososphaeria; order Nitrosopumilales; family Nitrosopumilaceae; genus Nitrosopumilus; species Candidatus Nitrosopumilus sp. The sequence continues at coordinate 124,167 of NZ_JAILWM010000002.1, read as the reverse complement.
GAAAGATGGAAAACAACAATCATTTAACAGATTGGAGATTTTTCTTGATGAAGAGCAAATTCGAATAAAGAGTAGTTTGGGTGAAGAAGAAATAATCAAAATTGCCGAATCCTTCTTTTGAAAATTAAAAAAATGACACAAACCTTCTCAAGTATTTGCAGAATACATTCTTAAAATCTATGACTTACTTTTTGATAAATTCGATTTTTAGCCCTTACTCGTAATTTTGTATTACAACAAGAACAACGAATCAAATCTGTTTGAATAAATCGTGTGCATATAGAACACCACTTTAACCCATTTTGATATTTTACTCCTCCATCAAATCTTTTTACCTTAAAACAAACACAATATCCTTTACATCTTGGTGCCAAGATGAACTGAAGAAAATTATCATACATAAGATCAGTGTATTGTAGTGTTTGCAAATGATTGCAAAATAAACCTCATAATTAAAACCAACATTTGGTATAACATCGCGTGGACAGAACAACTGTTATGTTTATAGGAGCTATCTCACTTGGAATAACACTTGGGGTTTTTTTCTTAAATGCTGAGTTTCCTTTACAATCATTTGCTCAAGACACTTCTGTCCATCATTCCCCCATAACACGTACATTTACTGTAGTTGCTGAGGATACAACATTGGAGATTTCTCCAGGTATACGAGTTGAAGCTTGGACATATAACGGAACAATTCCGGGTCCTACATTACGTGCAACTGAAGGTGACAGAGTTATTGTCAATTTCATCAACAATGGAAAACTTCCTCATACTATGCATTTTCATGGTGATCATAATGAAAAAAATGATGGAGTGTTCCAAGAAGTTCTTCCAGGAGAATCATATACCTATGACTTTATTGCAGAACCAGCAGGTGTCTTCATGTATCATTGTCATGTCATGCCAGTCTCTGAACATGTTAGAAATGGCTTGTATGGTGTATTCATTATAGATCCTAAGGAAGGATTGGAGCCTGCACGAGAATACGTACTAGTCAAAGGAGAATATGATTTGGAAGATCAAGAGACATGGACTCCTGATTATGTTTTCTTTAATGGTTACGCTGATCAATATTGGATGAATCCCTTACCTGCCAATACTAACGAATTGGTAAGACTGTACTATGTTGACATGGGTGCAATTCCTGCGTTTGGGTTTCATATTCACGGAACAATCTTTGATACAATAGTATCAGGAATATGGGAAAATGAACCAATAAAAACTCAGACGTGGGAAGTTGGACCTGGTAATGCTGCAATATTTGAGGCAAAATGGAAAGAACCAGGAAGATATCTCTTCCATCTACATGGAGTTCCTGAAGAAAAGGGAACCATGGCATACTTTGACGTTAGGGATGCTTCTGCTTCTGCAGTAGATGGAGAAACTATTGCAAAGACTAAATCTGTTGATATGTGGAATTGGCAAAAAGAACTCCTTACAAAATTGCAACTATCTGACAAAACTGCAAAAGTAACAAAAACTATTGCAAGCAAATCCAGTCATGAAGAACACACTATAGTTGCAAATCTAAATACCGATGAGTCACATATAGTTGAGACCACCATTTGTGAAGTAGAAGAAGGCTCTGCAGTAAAGTCTTCAAACAAGTCATACTATCCAAAGATTACGCAGATTCAAGCTGGTGATAGTATTACATGGACTAACAAAGACATCTCAGTTCATACTGTTACCAGTAATGATGACTTATTTGATTCAGGAATGATGATGCCTGGAGATACATTTGAGCAGACATTTGAAGAAATAGGTTTGTATGAATACTATTGCATGCTTCATCCTTGGATGACTGGGACTGTAAAATCTGTGTGATTATTTTTCAAAGGATAACTCCATCATCCTGTCTTTTATGTTCAAATCAATTTTTCTCTCAAATGCATCATTGAAAATTAATTCCAACACTGTTTTGTGATACAATGACCAGTTGTATCCTAAATCATGTTTTATGATGTAACTATGTTTTGAATCTTTTACAGAATGATTAATCTCAAAATCTGATATTTTCATTCTGGTTACAAACCATGAAACAAATGAATCTATGTCCATAGAACCCTTCATGAATGTGGCAATATCTGATACTATGCTTTGACCAATTTGTTTTGCAAGCTCAATTGTTTCCTGTTTTGAAAGTTTTTCAAACAGTGCACTAACAATGGGTTTTGCTATAGGAACCATGCCTACTTTAGGCTCAAACATATCCCAATCAACATATCTCGAAAAAATTTTGTTTGCCAAAACATTCAGACTTATTCCTTGTGATTCTGATTCTTTTCTAATTTTATCAAGAATTTCACTATCCAACCTAAATGACATTGTATCTGTTTTCTTTTTTTGACTAGTGCTCAATTATACCCCTCAATTTTTCTTCATTAATAATGTATGATGTTTGATATTTCCAAATCTTTTTTTGTTTGTACTCTGAGAAAATAAAAAATTGTTACTAGCCTAATAAACCGCTAGCAACAAGATATGCACCTGCTCCGATTCCTATCACTACCCCTATTCCCATACAGATAAGATCAAACTTTACGACCTTTTTGAATGGAGCATGAACCATTTTGTCCCAAATTCGGGTTTGTTGTGTTTTCATGATTATGATTTGATATTGTGATACATAGAATATCCTCTCTCTTGAAGATTACCAGTAAGCTTAACAGCTTACTATACTATATCATGTTAAATCACAATATAATGTCATGCGAGAACAACATTTCCCTAGACCAGAACTATGTGAATTTTTTTCACAATGTTCTCGCTTTACACTAATGGAGATAATATCATGAATTTAGTACTAAAACAAAAAGTAAAACTTGCAATACCTCGCCACAAAAAGGCGTTTTATGGATTCTATGTTATTGCAGCTGTTTCTATAGTGGTGTTATCGTTGATATTATAGGAAAATAACAAGTAAATTTCAGAAACGTTACAAAATAGAATTGATCTGGGTTCATTTTATTTACAAATCCTCAATTTTATTTATTAGTCCTAACTTAAAGCATATCAGAAATAATATCTCATATTGGCAATTAAAAAAATAAAGAAAAAAGTCAAGAAAGCTGCAACTAGAACTGCAAAGAAAGCAACTAGAACTGCAAAGAAGACAACTAAAACAACTAGTGGGGCAAAACCCGCATGGAAGCGTGCTGCTAAGAGAACTGTCAAAACATCAAAAAATAAACCAAAGCCAAGAAGAACCGTTGCTGCCAAGAAAGGCAAAGCCGTTACAAAAGCAGCATATGGCAGAGCAGCAAGACGAACAGTTACCCTAAGTGGTAAAGGTCCAAGAAAATTATCCAAGAAACCTGCCAAGAAAGGCAAAGCCATTACAAAAGCAGCATATGGCAAAGCAGCAAGACGAACAGTTAGAAAAAGAAGAGCTTAGTATTATCTGAACTCCTTTCTTCTTATTTTTCTACATTGTGTGATTCAAAAAATAATTCTATTCTCAACTCTGTTTCTCATCATTTTAAAAATAAAAATAAAGAAAACAATTCAAACATAAAACATCAGAAGAACTTTTCAATGATTAATTATGGATTTCATACAGTATGAAATGTTTAGTGAACAAGAGGAATAGAAAATGAGAACTAGGTTTTTGATAATATCTGGAATCCTTGCACTGTCTTTTGTTATTGCGAATAGTTCTGATACACAATATGCCCATGCAGGATGTACTGCAACGATTCTTCCGCAACCATGCTTTGATAGCTTCCGTGTATCCCATGTTCCTCTAACAGAGGAGTTAATCATGGATTCAATCTATGGAAACATTGATACAAACTACAAGGGATGGACTCAAACTGATAGAAATTGGTCAAACAACGATGAAGGCTATGATCATCCAACAATAATATGCACTGCCTTTGATTGGAAAGGTCAGACTCATTACAGAATGCTGCAGTGGAAAGACGACTATAGAATTTCAAGCTTGGAGGATTATCGAAATGACTCAATGTGTGACAAGTGGTTTCCTCCAAAATCCCTAGATGCTGCAAATCCTAGTTTTGACTGCAGGGAAGCAGTGAAAAATCAAATCCCTACTGATTGGAAATACAACTGTTATGATGAGCCTCTGGCAAATCCCCTAAGAGACATCAGCTTGTCAAATCCTGACGATCCTCAAAGATTGGAATTTATCTTAAAGCATTGTGAAAGACATGGACCACTTGACTATGTTGGACAATTAAGATTTCTCAACGACACTCACTTGATAGATCTTGATACCTGTAAATGGGATACAAGAACAAACAGCGGAGTAAGTTTGGATAGAACAGTCTACTCTCAACCACTTTCTGAAGAAAAATCAGAACAAGCAAAGGCACTTTGTGAGAGTGATGATGTAATTCTCAAAGACGGTGTTTGCGTAAAAATTGAAAATGATTGCAGGGTCTACTACATTTTAGATTATGCAATTGATGATTGTAATAATCATATTCCGATATTTCTAATCCTATCTGCATTAATACTAATCTGTGCTACTGGGGCTTTTATCTACACTTGGAGAAGAAAATGAAAGATAGGCTTTTGATAATAATTGGAATTGCATTAATGCCCAAACGTTTTGTTTTTAAATAAATAAAAATTGTCACATTGATCGCAAATTATCATTTTTTATAATTCTGTTAAATAGTTCAATTTTCATCTAATACTAATCTGGCATTTAAAATAAAATATAGGTTCAAGGACGAAACAAAATATTATTCATGCATCATGACGTATGAGCAGTTTAAGAATTTCCAAGTCCTGCCAATAGTAGAAGAATGTGAGGTAATGAAAAAAGATGTTAAAAATATTGAAGCATACAAGGCTGACATTCAAAGAGCTGTAAATTTGGCAGTACAAAATAGTACTAGTCATATCAAAAAATTATCTGAACCTGTATAGTGTTTTTTATTATGTTTTTTAAAATAAAAACATCATAGTCATTGACTATTCTTCATCATAATCAGCATTTTAAGACTGATTTGTGCAGATTTTATCTGTTTTTCTAACAAATTTGCATTTTTGATTAGAGCATCTGTTGATTTACCTAGCTTGTCATATGATGTGATTTTTTGTTGGGTTTGAGCTAATTTATTATTCAAGTCATGAATTTTTTGGTTAAATGATAATACAAGCGAGTCAATTTCAACATGTTTGAACAATGTCACTTTTATCGAATTGGAGTCAGACAGGATCCTTGTTCCATATGTAACACATTGTTTGTATTTGATATTGCCTACATCTATTGGTACTGGAACACTATCTAGATTTGATGTTACAAGTGCTCCAACAGAGTTCATACTATACTTGTTATGACAAAAGTCAAATGTCACTCTGGTTGTATCCTGACCCAAGTTATTTGCTGTGATTTTTTTAATCCCGTTTCTGTCAATTTCATCTTGAGAATAACCAAATACTGATGGTACAAACATTACTGCTAATGCCAAGAAAATGATTATGCTGATTATTGCAAAGTCAATTGGTTTTACCAGTCTATGTGTAGGTGCCAAAATATTTGATTTTATTTTAGAAACATTAGATGGAATGTCTTTTTTCATTTCTTTTAGATTATCATAAATCATTACTGATTCATCTTTTTTTAATTGATTAAGCATAATCATCCAAGGAATTAATTGAAAATATACATGAGAGTCCCATCAAATCAGGATTAATTTTATTTTCAGTTAGAGGAGAGTGTAGGTGCTCTCCTTTAACTGAATTTGACATTTGGACGTACTTGAACTTACTTGCAGTATGCATAATTCTGAATTGTTTTGGAGTTATTTCTTGGTACCCTCAAACTTGTGGTATGCCATGATGTTGAAATATTAAAAATAAATTTTTGGATTGTAAATAAAAATGAAAAGAGAATATTCTATCCTCTTCCCATTGCAGCATATTTTCCCTTGCGACCCTTTACAAAGAATGCTGAGGCAATTCCCCCAAATACTCCTGTTGACAAGAGTAGAGCTCCCAGAACTCCATCTACTGCAAACATTGGTGTTCCAGAGCCTGTATGGGGATTCTCATTTGCTATTCGGACTCTCTCTTCTGAGAGTCTCATTAGGTCATCAAGCCCAGTTTTTCCATCATGTGGAACATACTGTGCCGATGCAAGGCTGGCAGAAGGTACTATCAAAATACTCAAGATTACTCCTGCTGCGATGATTGTTTTCTTTTCACTCATTGAATACAATACGTGAAAATTGCATAAAGGGTTTGATGAAATTATTATTTTACTAATCCTTACATACTATGATGCCGTATAATATAGCATCTATGAATGATGAAACTTTAGATACAGTCAATGCTGTAAATGTTTTCTCAATTGATGATGATAAGCTAAAAGTTCTTGCAAAGATTATCTCTAATGATTCAAGTATTGAAATTTTGAATTTATTGTTTCACAGTGAGATGACTGCAAATGAAATTGCTCAACAAACTGGCATGTCACTACAACTTGTAAAATACTATTTGGATAAAATGCAACATATTGATTTAATCAAAATTTCAAAAACTGAAAAAAATTCCAAAGCACGAGACATGAACTATTACAAAGCATCAAAACTTGCGATAATAATTACTCCTTCCAAGATTACTGAAAAAACAAAGCAAAGCAAACTTCTTGTACGCTCCTTTAATTCAATTTCAAAATTCTTTGGAATGGGACTAGTTTCAACAATAACTGCCTTATCATTGGTAATGGTTTCAGCTGAAAGCCGTCTTCTTGATCCAATTAAGAATTGGTATTCTGAATTTGCTTTACCTGTAAAAATTTCTGGAACCGGACTAGTCAATACAATAGATGAGTCATTGTATATGGCAAAAACTAAAGTCGATTCAGTAGTTTCAAATCCTGCTGCAGGTTCTGGAACTCCTTATCTTGATCCATACTCTAGTATTCTTGATTTCACAGGAGCTGATTTCACCATTACAATGATTGCTCTTGCAGGAATTGGTGCTGCAATTTCATTTGTTGTTTTTAACAGAGTCATTGGTACATTTCAGAAAAATATCTCTGAAGATTCATTTGAAAATATATCCAATGCTTAATCAAGTGTAATTAAGAGCGGATTTATTGTAGAAATTCAATCCAAATTTAATGATTCCAGAAATTCATGATCTTAATCCCCGATCATGGCTAAAACCATTCCAAAAAACAAATGTGTTTTATCTCTTCAAAATGGGTCTATTCTATCATGGATTAAGCCTGATTCTGATGTATTTGGGCTCTTTTTTTGCAACTAGTGTAATTTCAGATTATGAAATACCTTCATTTCCAGTCTCAATCTCACTTGCACTAAGCTCGGGATTGCTGGAGGAATCTGTATTCTTTGGCATTCCGTATTATTTGACTGGAAATCCACTGATCCTTTTGGGAACTGGAGTTGTTTGGTCTGTTACTCATCTTTTTAGCTCAGGTGTTTTCTCATTTGAAACTCTTGCATATGGGGGATTTTTACTAACCATTCCTCATATTTTTTTTAGTGTACGTACATGGATTAGCAAAAAAGGATGGTTTGCAATTTTGTTTCATTCCATATGGAATTTTTCATTTTTGATGTTTTATTGTATGTTGGGATTGCGTCAGTGTAGTGTGATTAATGATGTAAATGATGTTCTAAATATAATCATGGCAATTTCTATAGGCATTATATTATATCTGGCATATCAAAACAAGAAAAATAAAATCAATCCATTTTTGTATCTTGTGCCAACAACACTGATTATTATTGCAATACTTTTTTCATTTTCAAATGAGATTATTTTTTAAGAGATTTTTTAAACTCTCTATATGATTTTATCATTGTATTCATATGATCCTCCAAGCTTTTTTGCATTCCTGGAAGTTCTGCATACAATTCCTTCCAAAGTTTTTCATAATGTGGATTAGATGATAGCATCATTGAGCTAAAAATAATTTGAAGATTTCGTGAAATGATATCATCACCGTTTTTTATTTTTTCAATCTGCTCTTCTACAGCACTAAAATAATCCATATATTTTCTAAAGACATGTTTTGATTTTTTTAAATTATTAATTGATACATCAAATCCTTCTGATTCTAACTCTTTTTGGAATTCCTTATTTTCAATCCATAATAGATAATAGTTTTCAATCTTTTCTGCAAATTCTTTGTCTTGTTTGTAAAAGCTAACCATCCCGTAAATTGTAGGACCATATTCTATCTTCTTTCTACCTTTTTTGTTTGTATCATAAACCCGAATTTTTCCTAATTTTTCTAACTGCTTGAAGTGTCTGTGAATTGTACCTATTGACATTCGTGTCTTTGTATTTGCAGAATACAGTGTAAGCGGCCCGTGCTCAACTACAGCTCTGAATATATCCATTGAAGTGCTTGCGGCTGTGGATATATCCGTCATATTCTATGTATTTGATAATAATGAATATATCCATTTCTATGGATACATATGTATGAAAAAAGTCATTTTTGTATTTATTTTGTTTGCTGGGATGATTCCATATGCATCAGCTGCACAACTTGATGCTGCCATCTTTTTTGATGATGAATTAGTAGAACCATCTTTCCAGTTTTTGAGAATTATATACATTGAATATCCTAATGGAGGTCAAATCTCCGAATTGTTACGAGGAAAAACACATGCTGTGTCTTTTGTAGCAGATAGTAATACACCTGGAATGGATAAATTATTACATCAATTAAATCAAAACCTAAAAGAAATTCCAAGTAATGCAATAGTTACTGATGCTAAGATAAACTATCAAGCAAAATTGCAAGGAAATGAGAATTCTGCAGTAATTGAATACAAAGTAGAGTTAATCCCAACCATCACTAACCATATTCTAAAAGAATCATTTGAAAAAAGAACTATTGATGCAAATTGGCGTGGAATATCAATTGAGGAACCAATGATTCTTGAAACTGATTATGGTTCATTTGATATCAATAATCCAAAATCTGCAATAGATGTAATGGTTCCTGATGTTTCAAAAAAACTCTATGATGTCTCAATATTAGAAATTCCATTAATTGATGCAAGTGGAATTCAGAAACTTCAACTATCTAAATGGCATTCTCTTTTTGATAACACTGCAATCATTTCTGGTGCAGTAGAATACAAGTATACTGGAAAATATGTAATTACACATTACACCATGGGTGAGTGTAGTATTGGAGTAGGATTTTGTGGTGATAGACTATGGAATGAAGAAAAAAATCTTGATGAGCAATACAAAATTAAAATTGTAGAATCACGTGATGACGCATCAATTTCCTTTGAAGGATATGTTGATTCTAATGAAATTGATGGATATGATGTGTTTGAGACAAGCTTGAAATCATTAGTTAATCAGAAACCTGACACTGATGAGTTTCCTGCAACTGTAATGTATGGAATGGCAGGCTTTGCAGTAATTGGTGGAATTGTGATGTTTTTGATAAGTAATAGAAAACTCAAAAATGACAAAAATGAAGGTCAGACTGGCATAGATCCTGCCTATTTGAGGGCATTTGAGACAAGTGACTCATCTGGTGGATACAAAACTAACAGAGGCGAATCCCATTTGATTTTAAGTGGGAAATCCAAGACGGCAATATAACTTCAAACCAAAAAATTATGGCATGGATCATTTGTTCATTAGCGTTTTAAGCAAATTTTACCAATGCTAAACATGTCAAATGAAAATAAATCTGAATCTTGGGAGCAACTATACGGATTGTCATGGACCATACTTGATGAAGAATAATCTCAAAGAATAGTGTCTAAATTTCAAGTATAGTCACCACATCTTTAATATCTATACATGGTATTACTGCGAATTATTTATCAAGTAGTAAGAATTGCTTCGATCATTGATGCCTAAATTTTTGGTTTTTACACTGTTACTTGTATTATTTTCTGGAGTCATTATTCATACTGCACATGCCCAAACAGTGGAAACAAGTGAGCAGACAACACTTTCTGAAGACTTGGCAAACAATCCTGTGGCTCAGGATATTTTAAGAAAGATAGAGCAAACAAAAAAATGGATTGCAGAACTTGAGCAGCGAAATTATGATTCTCTAGAAAAACAAAAGGAACTAGAAGCAAAAAGAGCACAATCTCTAGCAAGACTGAATCAGGATCTTGCTGAATGGGAAAAACTTTGGGAGTATTATTCACCATACAACTCCTTTGAGCGTTTTGTGGATAAGATTTCAGATTCACAAGTTCAGGATGTTTTTTGGGATCAGTTTGAATTCAAGGAACAAAAAGTTAATGCTGGACGTGATGCCCTAAAGAAAGTACTTGCAGATGGCGGTTCAAGACGTGATGCACTTCAAGCATATCTTACTGCTGCTGAAACAAAAAGAATTGAACTAATTGAGGCAAATTCACAGTTTAATGTTAATCGAAATCTTGCATATTATTCGCAGCAGATTCTATTTGATAAAACTGGTCAGTTCATTGATACACCACTTACTGGTGAAAAACTTAGAGAATACTATGAGGATTATAGAACAAATCCGGCATATCTTCAGGCAAATCCTGATGATAAAGTATCTTGGGAGGATCTTGGAAAGACTAATGCCAATACCGAATGCAGAGATGGAAATGTAGTTGTGTATAGATTTCATGCAAGTGATTATGTTTGTGTGTCTGTTTCCACTGCTGAGATGTGGATAAGACATGGAATGGGTGAAATTACTGGGGATTCAAAAAATATTTTTGATAGAGAGGAGATTACCCCGTTGACAAAATGCAATGATGGATTTATCGTAGTGTTTACGGTGGAGACAAAAAAATATTCCTGTGTTTTAGGTGATACTGCCAATAACTGGGTAGAGCAGGGATTAGCTGAGATTCACGATCCTGAGGATTATATTGCAAGTAGCATCGAAAATAAAGAAAATTCCCAAAGAATTGACGAGGTTGCATTGCAAATACAAGACATGAGACGAGACTATGAAGACAAGCAAATTGAGATAAAAAACTTCTATGATAAAATATATGATGAAGCACTAGTGCAATCAAAACTTGAAGAAAAGAAAGTTACTTTGGATTATACTCAACGCCCTGGAATGAGCAAAGAAGAATTAAGCATCACGATTGCTGAAATTCGAGAAGATTATGAGGATGAAAAGGAGAAAATTCTAGATGATAAAATTGATGATCTGAATAATCTAGAAAAAGAATTTGAGAATAGTATGGAGGAGTTGATATCTCTTTATGAGCAGGATCCCTATATTGAAGTTAGATTAAATGCTGCAAAGATTGGTTATGAAGTTGTTTTACGAAAGTAATTATTCATGTTGGTATTATTCGAATTAATTTCTGATGTCTATGCAACACAAAAGTACAAGGTTAGAAGTCTTTATGAGCATCATGATTTGAGATTTATTTGTTGAAGATATTTTATACTAAACACTTTGATGATCCCACTTGTGAAAAATTCACTGAATTTCGTGTTGATACTCATAGAACATGGTGGTGTTGCAAACAACTCAAAGAGCATGACAAGCATTTTCAGTTATGGAATGTAAAATGGGCAAAATTCCATTTTAAGGATATCAGTACGGATGGAAATATTGCATTTTTTCCAATGAATTACTGTCCATACTGTGGTGAGAAAATTGAATATGAGGAATTTACTAAATGAATACTAGATACAAAATCTCAGAAGCACTTTTCAATGACTGTTATTGATTTCATACTGTATGAAGTATTTTGTAATGTTTTTTATTGTATGCTCTTTTTTTACGGCAAGCACTGCCTATGGAATATGGCTTCCACAGTCACCAGAAGAACTGCTAGAAGAAAGCCAAGTAATCTTTGTTGGAACCATAATATCTGTAAATCAATTGGAAATTGAACAGCCTCTCTACAATGAAAATTTTCCATTGATTCTTGATGAATATACTGTGTCTGTGGAAGAATCTGTCAAAGACACACAAATTCCTGAAACCATTACTGTACGGCAGCCAACAGTAAGCACTCCTGGTAGACTTTTGCCCTATGAAGGATTTGAAGTGGGAGACAGGGTGTTGTTTTACATTGAATCTTTTGATGGCATCAATACATATTCAAAAGAATCATTTCTTATCCCAAAGCAGTGTAACACACACTCTGTAATTACAAAACCACGTATGATTGGTTCTGATTATACCCTGATGCAAAACGGCATTAAAAAACAAGACAACTTTACTGCAAACTCCCCGATACAATTTACAGCTAAAAGAGACATGGGTACATTGTTTGGTGCAAGCTTGGAGTATGATGTGTTTATCAGCAAACAAGTGGGAAAAACATACAAAGACATTGTACTGAATCAAACCATTACTGCAGATTCACAACCATGTGAATGGTTGTCTGTATCTGGATGGGAGTTTACACCTGATGCTGGAAACTATCTTCTAAATGGTAGAGTCTACAAAGTAATGTCTAATTTCTCTATTAGCAATCAGTTCTTTTCTGTACTGGCAGAATCTCCATTAAAGCAGTTCAAGTCTGGAATTTCTTTTGATGAAATACAATGCAAAGACAACTTGATCTTAATCCAAAAACGTGACGGCTCTCCTTCATGCGTTGAAAGTAAAACCATACCAAAGCTGATTCAAAGGGGATGGATTGACACAGATCCCCAAGAACAAGCAGACAAGAACATTCCTAGATTCTTGTGTGAACTGTATGGTGGAGGATTCTTTGATGGAACGGGCGAATGCATGAATTTGGAAAGATCTGACAAATGCCAGATGTTGGGAGGACAATGGGACGGCAAATGTATGATCCCAAATTACACAGGAAAAGGAGTGGAAACAGAACCTGATCCAAACCCTATTCCAGAGCCTGACTGCATTGATGGCAAGTGTACTTGTCCTTCAGCCTGGATTTACAGCGATGTCAGCAAGGGATGTGAAGTAAAAAGAACTATGCCACCAGAACCAGAACCTGAAAGATCATCTGATTCAGAAATACAACTAACTAATGCAAGAAAATCTCTGCAAAATGCATACCAAAACCATGTGAATCTGGGACCATATTTCATGAAGGATGTGATTATGGGATTTGGAACCTATGATGATGTATTGATTGTTGATATTGCATCAAAATACACAGACTCTGATTCATTTAAGACAGTCAAACAAGAAATTCAACATATTGTAGGAAAAGATGTCAGTGTTGACTATGTAGTATATGATGAACCAATTGAAAAACACATTGAAACTGTAATTCCGTATCTGTGGAACAAAATTTTACATCAGAAGAACATAGATTTTGTTCCAAAAGACCAGACGTACTGGAATAATGCAGATGGATTTGCAGAACATGACAAGGTTTGTTCTCCACTTGTTGCACCTAACGGAACTGAATTTTTTATATCTTCAACATTTGATCTGAAACCATTTGAGATAACTGGAACATACATTGACAAAACACAGCCTGATGACTGCCACAAAATATGGAAGATAGATGTTTTGATGACTGAGCCGGACAGAGTTACTGCATTATGGTTGGAAAATGAAAACTAGATCACTAATAATCATTGGAATAATTATTGCTATTGCAATTTCTATGATTCCCATCTTCCTTGTGTATAATCAGGAAATCAAACTGATTATTGGAATGCAAACAGACGCAGAACCTTCTGATGGTTTTCCTGGTCAAATTCCTGAACGAGAATATTATGAAATTGAGATTACTGGACTCAAAGACATCTATCTTATGGGAGAACAGTACGATTTTTCATATATTATTTCAGGATATGGATATCCTTGCGGAAGCAAAAAAGTAAGTTTTCCTGATGAACATGGCGAGATCACAAAAATAATTTCGAGTTCGTCATGTATTGCAGGTGTGCCGATGGAAGAATTTGTTTTTGACATTAAAAAAGAACTAGGTACCACATTTGGTCATATCACATTACAAAATCCTGGAACATACACCGTTACTGTTACTTTTGATAGACCAAGTCAGTATTTTCCAACAACAGTTAGCAAAGAATTCCGTGTACCTCCAATAAATTCTTGGTATTATAACCAAATGAGTGATACTGATCTTCAAACAGTACTAGATAGTTGTACAAATGATTCTCCAAAAGAAAGAATGGCAAACTCATTAAGATATTCAAATGGAACTCATGTTTTTATGAATCTTGGATGTGAATGGAAAAAAATTGGAAAATATGTGGGCAATATAGAATTTGAAACTGATGTCAAAAATTGTAATGGAGTTGATGGAAGAGAAGAACTAGAGTGCTTTGCCAATTCTTTTGAATCTTGTAATCCTGCAATGATCAATTATGTCATTTACACAATAGAAGGCGATCCTAGATATCTAAGTGCAGTTGTGAATGGAAATGAGGAATGTTCCATTGATATAACATTTGATAATACCCAAGACAGATTCAGTCATCCTAATGATAGAATCATCACTAAAGATAGGTGCTCTAGCATAGAGTTCACCAAACATACTATGAATATTGGCAATTGTGATAACTTTGATTATCAACTAAACTATGAATCCCCTGATTGGGCATCTCACGAAAAATGCAAGTCAATTGGTGGTGAATGGGATTACAAATTCCATAATTGTATAGATTTTAACGAACCGACTGAGGCTTCATGTGAAAACTCAGGCGGAACTATATCCTGTATGTCTGATGGACAAAAAGGACATGGACGTGATGTGTGTGTTGCAATTTGTGAATTTGAGGTAGTTGATACAAAATGAAAACTAGACTTTTGATTATTGCAGGGATTGTTATTTTCTTAATTGGTATTTCTGTATTGACCTATGAGATATTTGGAGACTCTGATCTAAAACTCTCCTCCGACATTGAAATTTCAATAATATTTTATGTAATAGTTCCAGGATTGGCAATTTCAGGTATAGGTGTTGTTTTAGAGTTTGCCAAAAATGAGTGGGAGAAAAAATGAGACTAGAGTACAGAATAATAATGTCTGTTGGAGTTTTAGCATGCATATCTGTAGGACTGATTTTCATTGAGCCAAATACAATCCCACATTGGGAAGCATTGCGTGACATAAAACAATTCCATGACCTTGGATGTGACAAAGAATGCCAATTAAAATGGGAGGCAGATGGATTTTCTTGTACTGAAACTACAAAAAATGAATATGTTTGTAGACCCCCTAGAGGGATTTTTTATCCTGACAGAGAAGTACAGATGCGTACTGCATTTCCCTCAGAATATGGTGAGTTTTTGTATTTTCCAGATGGTCTTACGACTGATGATGGACGACTCTTTGATATTGACAAAGTTGATTTGATCCATTCTGACACTAAGCAAATTAGAATAAAATTTGCAAATCATAACATGAATCCACCAGAACCTCAGTTTGAATACTTTGCAAATCTTGTTCCGGGTCAAACATTTGTGTCTCATTGTACCGGAACTGATAGAAAAATGGCTCATGTAGTAGAATATCTTGATACATTTGAAATGGAAGGAAGAACATACATTGAATTCTGGGGAAGTCATGTTAAGATGCCTGACGCATTGCTTCCATGTGAAGTTCCTGATATCATAGAACACTCCATTTCATATGACTTGAGTTTGGGGATAAATTTTGAGAGGAATTAGAAAATGAAAACTATCTTCCCTGGAATAATATCTGCAATTGTTGTTTTCTTTTTGATTCAAACTGTCATGCCATTTCCTTACGGGTTGATTTTGGGCATTGTGCTTGCTGTCGCAATTTTATGGTATACAAAAAAACATGCTTCTAGAGATAAAGACTCTCTTTTGAATTACAGACGGATAGATCCAATTAATGAATATGAAAAAGAACAAAACGATGAGGCCCTGAGAATATTAGAAAAAAAGTACATTGAAGAAAAAATCACCAAAGAGGAATATCTGAAAAGGAAAAAAGAATTTGAAGACTTGGAATACAATCCAAGAAGATGCAAGTTCTGTGGTTCTGAAGAGTTTGAGTTTATTTCAAAAGATCAAACTAGAAAAACAAATGAGTCTGATTCTGATCTTGGCTATTACAAATGCAAGATATGTGGGAAAAAAGAAAATGAAAACTAAAACAACCTGACCAATTAGTTTTATGTAATGATTGCGGCTCTGAATTTTGTGGTAACTATTCAAAAATCATAAGCATTGATGATAAATTGTGTGTATATCGAATTTAACATAAAAAATTAGGACAATATTTTCTGACTAATCTTTGGTTTTTATTACCATTTTTTGAAAATTTTGCTATTGTCTGATGATAAGGGATCTAGACTATCAATAAAAGAAATTATTCTAAAAGGTAGTATTATTGCAATTATTGTTTCTGTACCATCGCTAGTAGTGTTTTTTCTAATCTGGATTGTTTTTGATAACCTAATGATGGGGGCAATTCTTGGAGCAGTAGTTCATTTTATTGCAATGGGATTTTCCTTAAAAATTTCAAAAAAAATATTGGTAAAAAAGTAATTCTTAGAATATGTTTTATGTATAATGCTGTATTTTGATAAATGATGGATGCTTCTAAATTAGAAAATGATCTTATTTCTGAAATTAAACTAGATCCTATTCAGGCAAAAGTGTATTTGCTTGTTACTTGTTATGGAAAAATGTCATCTACAACAATTTCAGAAAAACTGAAGATCTCTTTTGAATCCGCACAAAAAGCAGCTAAACAACTGATGGAATTAGGTGCCTTCATTGATATTTCTGAATCTGAATTTGAAGCAATGCATCCCAGATTTACTGCAGTCAATATGTTTAGAAGAATGTGTGAGCGTGAAAAAATTGAATTTAAACGAAATAAAATAGTTGATAATATAGGGGTAATTTTAGAAAGATTTTATGATGATGCAAGAACTAAATAATCCTAATTATTGGTGAACAACATTGAGTATGGATACTGAAACTTGCAAACATCAACCTATCTACTTTGGAGTAGTAAACATCAACATAGATGAGAGAACTATTGGTTCAGTTGATGTTTGGCGCTGTGGCGTTTGTAAGAAACGATTTTGTGAGGAAAAGCAACTAGGAATTGAAGAGATTGCTGATTTAGTAGGGATGCCAAAAATTGATGCAAATGCAAAATGGGGCGTTACCGTATGTAAACTTCAACAAGGGAAATACAAATGGAAATTAGTTAGACTAACTGAAAATGGAGAAATCAAACATGAATGCCTAGATGAAAAGATTGTTCCTCTCAAAATTAATAATTTCAAAGTTGAAGATGATAAGCATTGGAGCTTTTTGATTGATGATAATATTAACAAAGCAGTTGAAATTTAATTTTTAAGATGGATCTTAAAGTTCACATAAATAATGTTCATGGAAGCCAAATGGCTGCAAAGATTACAGGTAATTTTACAATAGATAATAATGAATTTCGTTTTACTGCCATTGCGTTTGGTCGAATTGGCGGACAAAATATTGGTGCTAAAATTTCTAAATCCACAGAAAAGGAATTGGAAAAACTGGGATATGATGTTGATGAAGTAATAATGCTACTTCAAAAAAATTTACTTCAAGGCGATTTGACTCTTCCTGAAGGTCTCAAAAAGGAATCCTTTGTTGATGACTAAAATTCAGCTTCTTCTAATGCTTTTGCACATGAACAACTTCTAGTCTTTGGAATTTTATCAATTAATTCAGTCAGGATTTTTTTTGTCATTTCAACATTTTTTGAAAGCGTTTCAAGTACTTCCTTTGCAGTAACAGGTTTTTCGGCCCAAACATCATAATCAGTTACCGTGGAAATTGACGCATAACATATTTGGGCTTCTCTTGCAAGTTGGCATTCGGGAACTAAAGTCATTCCAATAATATCTGCTCCTGTTGTTCTATAGAATTTTGATTCTGCTTTAGTTGAAAATCTTGGTCCTTCAATGCAGACATATGTGCAATCTTTATGCATTTTTAATTCAAGATTATTTGTAACTTGAAGAATTGATGATTGTAATTCAGGACAAAATGGATCTGCTACAGAAATATGAATTACTCTTCCATTTTCAGAAAATGAACCTTCCCTTGATTTTGTAAAATCAATAAACTGTGATGGTAAAACAAAATGTCCTGGTTCTAGTTCTTCTTTGAGACTCCCAACAGCTGATGGTGCAATTATTCTTGTTACTCCTAATTCCTTAAATGCCCAAATATTTGCTTTAAAGTTAATCATATGTGGTGGAATTGAATGTTTTTTTCCATGTCTTGGAAGAAATGCAATTTTTCTTCCTTTAAAAATACCAACCGTGATTGTATCTGATGGTTTTCCATATGGTGTGTCAATATCAACTTCTTGAGGATTCTCAAGTAATCCTGAATCATAAATTCCAGTTCCTCCAAAAATCCCAATTTCTACATCTTTTTCCATTAATATTTCACCAATGATTTACAATCATAATTACTAATTCCCTTTATTCCACCAAGTTCTGTCAATTCTATAATGAATGCAAAACCTGCAATTTTTCCTCCAATCTTCTCAATTAATTTTGCAGATGCCTTTGCAGTGCCTCCTGTTGCAAGTAGATCATCGCAGATGAGGATTCTTTGACCTTCTTTGATAATGCCTTTTTGAATCTCTATTGTATCCTTGCCATACTCTATAGTATATGATAATTTTACAGTTTTTCCAGGTAATTTTCCAGCTTTTCTAATCATTACCATTCCTTTGTTATATCTGGAGGCTAAAACAGTAGCAAGAATGAATCCTCTTGATTCAATTCCAGCAAATATGTCTATATTCTTTGGATGAAAATATTTTGTAAACTCATCTGCAATATATGATAATGATGAAGGATCCTTCAATATGGGACTAAAATCCCTAAATAAAATTCCTTTTTTAGGAAAATTTGGAAAATCAGCAATCTTGTCTTTTAGATTCATGATACAATCAAATATTCTCTGAAATAAAATTGTTTGAAACTAAATTTCAAAAGTTGTTTCTGCTTCGTTAACTGCATCAGATACCTTTAGTGTATATGTTCCTGGTACTATGTCTTTTGGAATCTTCCATGGTAGATTTAACTCGCCTGATTTTGATGCAGGGAATTCTAATTTTTCTATCTGCTCTCCGCTATCTGATAAAATTGTAATTCTTACTGTCTGTTTTGCACCGAAAATATGTATATTGATAAATTCATTTACTCCGTCTAACTTTCCAGCATCAGTAACCACAACTACTATTCCTTCTTTGACTACTCCCAGAACATTTATTTTTGTAATGTCAAAGTTTGCGCCACTTTTTGCCTTTATTGTCCAAACTCCTGGTTCTGCATCAGATGGAATTCTAAAAGAATCTTCAGAAATCTTTCCAGTTTTATCTGAATATGTTTCTCTAATTTTTATTTCATTTCCTTCAGGATCAATTAATGTTAAAGTTAGAATTATGTTAGGTCCAGTTTCGCCTAAGACTAATATCGAATCTCCTGGATTGTAATCTACTTTTGTAGTATTGATCTCGATTTCTCCAGAGCCTATTTGTAGACCTACTGTGAATGTTTCTGAACTTTGTGCACTTCCCTTTTGTACAACTGCAGTATAAACACCAGATGCATAACCTGTTAATGGAAGAGAATATTTTCCTCGTCCATCAGGCAAAAGCTGAATTGTGATATCTGACTCTTTAGGCTTGTCCCCAGGATCAACAATTAAAAGACTTACAACATCTGAGGGCTGACCAGAAAACGTAATTATTGCTGTCTCGGTTGCTTTGTAATTTAATTTATCAAATTCTAAATTGACTGGAATTACCGCTAATTGTCCAAGTCCTGCAAAAATTAATTCTTTATTTTTTTCTTGTGCAGCAATTAATGTGTATGTTCCTTTTGGAGAATTCATTGTAGTTTGATATTCAAACTCCACAAGACCTGTTTCATCAATTTGAATAATATCTGAATACACTTCATTTCCAATAGGATCTTCTAATCTTATCTCCATTGGTACATTTGGAATTGCAGTTCCGTTAAATTTCATAACGTCTCCAAGTTCAAATTGTAAATCTATGGGATTGATAATGATCACTCTTCGTGGCTCTACTTTCCATTTGATATCAATAGTTTGTCTACCATCTGAAATAGTAGATTTGTACTCTCCTAACATCGAATCTAATGGGACCATGATTGGCTCAGGTAACTTCCAATTCCCCTTGGAATCAATTGCTGAAGTACGTGAATTGATTACCACTCCTTCTGGCGAATAAATATCGGCCTTGATTGCACTTCCTGGGTTTCCAGTGCCGAAAATATTCAATTCATCTCCTCTCTTAATTACATTAGGAACTCCTTGAACTGTAAGTTTAACATCATCAACTGGTATTCTGTTATCTACTTCACCAATTCTAAGACTGATTTTTTTTTCTTCACCTACTTTATTTTGTATTTTAAAATCTACTCTATCTGCATTTTCATTTTCAGGAATTTTCATAGTAGTCATAAAATGACCATTACTGTCTGTTTGAAAACTGCCTATCTTTTTTGAATTAATGTAAAAATCAAATTCTTCAGAAGCTCCGAATTTTTCTCCTGTAACTCTGATGGTTGAACCTACATTTGGTTTTTCTGGAATTATTCTAAATGTTGAATCTTCTGAGATACTCCCAGTTATGTTATCTGTAGGCTGATTTTGTTTTGGTTGGGAATTTTTAGTAACCTTTGGTAAATCGTCCGCTAACACTTTCCCTGTATCTAATTGTTTGTCGTCTTTATCTAGGGCCTTCCAGTTAATTCCAGGTTTAGCTTTGTCTGTTTTTACTCCAAATTTGACTGATTCTCCAGGTTTGATTGTTTCAGATGATGTAAATATTATAACACCTTGAGGTGTTTTCTCACCAACCCATCCTTTTTCAGTTTTAAAAGATTTAAAACTAAAGTCACTTCCTAACCAAATTCTAAAAGAGCTAATGTCTTTAGTTGAATCATTAGTTAATTCAATAACTGTTGTCTCTTCTAATGCAATACTTTTTACACTAACTTCCTGGGCAAATGAATTTGGTAAATTTGTAATTAGTAAAATAGAAAATACTAATGCAGTTGAAAGGAAAATTCCTCTCGTAGAGGATTTATTCATGTAAGTTAGATTCTGCATCTCTCATTTAACCTTAAAGCTTTTTTCCTATTTTTTTATTTTTTAGTTCAGTATTTATCATGAGAAAACTTCTTAAATCTTAAGCCCGTGCCCTTTGAAATTTATCAAAATCAGGTTTGGTAACCACATTTTGATACTGTCTAATTCTCTCAGCAATTAATCTATACAATGATCTAAATTGGTCTTTAGTTTTATCTGATAGAAAATTTGTTTCCTCTAATGCAATTTTTTCACAAATATACCTAGTGATCTCTTCATTGTTAAATTGTCCCCAATCATCATCTCGGTGTTCTTGCCATATCTTCTTTAATTTCTCCAAAATACCTTTTCCTTCTTTTGAAGAAACTTCTAACGGAGTCAAATTTGAAAATCCTTCACGTCTTAATTTGATTTCATATGTTTGATTTACAGGATAAAGATAATCTTCTAAAACAATATAATCCTCAATTGATTCTAATTTCTTTCCTTCTCTTTCAAAGAAAATAGTTTGAATTGATGAAAACTCATTTGATGCTAATTGTGCTGAGATTTGCTTGGATTCATCAGAATTATCTAATAAGATGAATGTCTTGTAGCCATGGTTTCTATAAAATATGGCCAATGGTAGAACAGAATTTTTGTTATATGCTGCCACAACATTTAACGGATTCATAGAAATATTGGGATCTTGTAGGAATTTATCAAAAGCATTAAGATACATTGCATCTGACATTGTCTCTACTATTATTACTGGTCGTGAATTTGTTCCAATCTCTCTGTCTACAATCGATTCAACTTGTCCTCTTGATAATCCATACAAAATTGGTGTAAGTGTTTTATCATCTGCATTCCAATAATCATAAAATATTCTACTCAGATGTTTTCTCTTATCTAATTCTACAACTAGTAAATTTCCAGGTGTGTAATCAAATATCATAAATGGTGAGTGAGTTGCATACAATACTTGGTTTGAACCTGCTAAATTTTTCAACAAATCTGAAATTCCCATCTGTTGTGTTGGATGAAGATTTCTTGCGGGTTCATCAAGTAGCAATATAGCTTCTTTTAGTTCTGCTCTTTGAGTTTCAGCTGCAAAGTTTACAATAAAAGAGAATGTCCACTTGAAACCTTCAGCTCTTCTATTTAACAATCCAGTATTTGTTATGGTTCCATCCTTGTGAACATCTGAAATTACAACACTCATAATATTTCCAGGATTGTATCTTAGGTCTACATGTATTGGGTCTCCTTTCCATGCGGGATTTAATTTACTTGTTAATCTATTACTTGCAGCATTTAGAAGTTTAATACACTTTGATGGGCTTTCTTTTACTTGATCTAATTCTTTCATATCTAACTCTGCTAAATAAAATAGATTCCTTACAGTTTCAGCCTTGTCAAATTCTTCAATATACTCTATAGAGTCTGCTCTTTCACCTCTTTCTTCTCTGAGATATTCATTGAGGTTGATATTTCCATAGATTTTTTTGTAATCAGAAAAATACACAAATCTTGGATGCAAATCTGACCAAATAAAATTCTGCAGTGCTGTTTTTTCACTCTCACCGCTTAGAAGATTTGGATATTGGTTTTCTGGTTTTTCGTAGATTTTTTCCCATTCCTCAATCACTTTTGGCTCTTGAATTGCAATAACATGGAATTGATTACTAAATTCAGCCATGCCGCTATCAAATGCTTCTTGATTTTTTGGCACTGGTCCTTCAAAAAATTTGGTATCGATTTGTATTCTTAGATGATTTGGAATTGTACTCAAAAACTCTAAAATTTCTTTAGAAAAATTCTCCCAGGAATTAATTCCTTCATTTGAATTATCACTGAGTTTGATGTCTTCAAATTCGTATTGAACTTTTGAATTTCTATTTGTTCTAATTAATTTGATTTTTTTAATTTCAGGTAAATTGGGAAATTTTTCTTTAATCAGTCCAATTTCATGTTGATTTAATTCAAATTCTCCCTCTGCTAACCTGATCTCTTCTTTGAGCTCTTCACTCATTTCATCACATAGATCTAATTCTGAAACAGTTTCATCTCTATTCAAAAGAGTTAATGCTTGAAGAATGGTTGTTTTTCCACTCTCATTTCTGCCTACAAAAGCAGCTAAATCACCTACCGTTATTTCTCCAGAATCATGAATGCAACGATATGCTCTAACTCTGAATTTTCTAAGTCGCATCTAGCGATATTTAGTCGGCTACGATTTAACTCATTCGTCAAATTGATCTCAAGTTTTCAAAATCTACTAAATAGATATAAGGGAATCACAGTTGTTAAAACAAATGGCATCAGGAAGAGTTTTTGTTGTATTTTTGTTACCTGTAATATTATCAGTCCTTTTTGGCTCTGCAGTAATGGCTGATATTCTTGATAAGCCTGATAGAGAGTTAAACATGTGGCCAATGTCTTATTCTGATGGTGTTTTATCTCATAGTTCGTCTATTGAAATTATTGGACTTTCAAAACAATATTCAACATCTGAACCTGTTGAAATTCAAATCAAAATCAATGATTCCTCATTTGATTGTGGAGATCTTTATGTGACCATTTACTCTGCTGGTAAAAGTGATGTTATTACTCAGGGTGGATTCTTTGAACAATGCTTTGTTAAAGGAAATCAAATTTTGCCCATTGGAGACAAATTTTCCAAGGCTATAGATATTCCAGGTAATTATGAGATCGTAGTGGATATGGTTTCAAAACAACTAAAGAATATCTCAATTAGCGGGACATTTAGTGTTAAATAGGAATGAGTTATTGGATGGTACAGAAGAAATTGAGGTTAAAAATAAGGTGATTTAATGGCAAAGAAAAAAAATTCTCTAATTGAAGAGGCTGAAAAAATAAAAAGTGAAATTGATCAACTAAAAAAGAAAAAAACCCCTTCTAAATCTAAGAAACCTGCAGCAAAAACAGCAAAGAAACCTGCAGCAAAAACAGCAAAGAAACCTGCAGCAAAAGCAGCAAAGAAACCTGCAGCAAAGAAACCTGCAGCAAAAACAGCAAAGAAACCTGCAGCAAAAACAGCAAAGAAACCTGCAGCAAAAGCAGCAAAGAAAACAGAAGAAAAACCAGCAAAAGTAAAAAAATTAACTAAAAAAGAATTAGAAGAAGCTAAAAAGGAAGCTGAAAAAACACTAGAAGAAGAATTAGAAGAACAACTCTCTGATGAGGAAATAGAAAATTTCCAAATCGAAAAAGTTGACATGGAGAGACTTACTAACAGAGTTTATGATATTCTTGCAGAACGTGAATCTGATGGAATGTTCCAAAGTGAATTGTGGAAAAAACTTAAACTTACAAGTCGTGACGGTTCTAGATTAGCATTAAAACTTGAAAGAATGGGTACGATCACTAGAGAAAAAATTCTTGAGAAAGGTCGTTGGACTTACAAACTAATAATTAAAAAAACACCCATTAGTACTCAATCAATTGAAAATGCTCCTTGTTTGGTTTGTCCTGTTGAACAAAAATGTTCTCTAGAAGGTGAAATTAGTCCAAGAAATTGTCAATTCATTGAAGATTGGGTAATTGCTGAAATGAAGAAACCTGCGAAATCCAAATGAAACTTCAAGATGCACGAAAAGATCATTACAGAAAATTAGCTCATGAACAGGGTTATCGTAGTAGAGCAGCTTACAAACTAAAAGAACTGAATCAATCCTATAGAATAATTGGTCCGGGATTTTATGTACTTGATTTAGGATGTGCACCTGGTGGATGGACTCAGATGGCCGTAAAATTAGCAGGGAATCAAGGAAAAGTTATGGGAGTTGATTTGTCCTATGTTGAAGAGATACCTGGAGCCCATATTATTCGTGAAAATATAGAGGATGAGATTGTAGTTGATGAGGTAATGTCTTATTTTGGGCGTAAAGTTAATGCTGTAATTTGCGATTTATCTCCTCAAGTTAGTGGGAATTGGACAGTGGATCATGCTAAACAAATTTCGTTAAATTATGATTGCACAAAAATTATGGATAAAGTTTTAGCTCATAAGGGTAATGCAGTCTTCAAAGTTTTTGATGGCGAATTTTCAATGGAATTCAAAGACTATGTCAAGAAAAAATTTGCAAGAATAAATCTTACTAAACCTAAAGCAAGTAGAAAACAAAGTAGTGAATTGTATTATGTTTGTCTAGGTTTTATTGGATAGACTGAAAAATTTTAATAATCTCATCTATGTTTGCATTTGTCCTAAACCCGGTTGGATTCAATGAAGTGACACTTGCTAGGAAATTATTTTTTTGTAAATTTGATATTGCATTTTCTAGTTTTGGTGGTGATGCTTTCATTTTTGATGCAATCTCATCAATCGTAAAATATGTTCCAGGCATTTCTGACTCAGCAAGACATTTGTTTAGTGTTTTCTCACAATTTTTATCTATTTCTAGATTAGAAATTTCTAATAACATTTTTTGAATGAAATCTTTTTCAAAAATTTTTCCAATCCATAATGGTCCTGCTAAATTTATTTTTAATTTACATAATTCACAGGTTTGCTGAGTTTCCAATGAAATCTTTCTGTGTCTACAATTCTTACAATGAACTATGTAACCCAAATTATTTTGTTGATCTGGTCTGTTTAGAATTTTTACAAATGTTCTATAGTAGTGCATATCACTTTCCACAAATAATGGAATTATTGTTACGCCTAATCTTGCTGCAACTACTCTTAGGCAACCTAAAATCAATCTTATTGCAATCTCGTTTCCATATTCTGCTCTAACAGGAATACCTCCATACTTTCTCTTACATGCCTCTTGGAATAACCCATTTAGAACTTGAAGATCTGTGGCTGCAGTTGAGAGAATTCCTCCATGCATAGTTGCCCTAATTCCACAGTCAAAAAATGCTGCAGGAGAACCAAATGGATCTATATCTACAATTGAGCCTCGTTCCCCTTTTTTTGAATATTGGCTTAAAAATCTGCATACCTCTTTTTCAGAAAATTCTACATTTTCTAATTTGTTTAACTTGGCTGAATACTCAGCCATTTTTAGAGCCGTTGGATTTAGATCATTAATTACCACTTTATCTACATCTAATTCATTTGCAACACGTAATCCTCTTGCACCAATACCTGATAGCCCTTCTAGGAAAATTTTTGGAGCTTGGAAATTATTGAGAAAAGCTGCATATGCAATTATAGAAAAATCTCTATTGAGTCTAGCTTTTGGATTAAAGAATGCAGGTTTTTTTGGTGGAACTTTATCTGTTAATGATTTTTTTGGTACAAGTAATTTTGTTTTACCTTCAACTATTTCTTGAAATGATTCATCGGGAAATTCCAAACTAATTTCATTTTTTCTAAACGTATAACGGTTTAATACTTGTGTTTTTAGACAAAGTTCGTGCAAATTTGTGGTATTGATGATGCTGGAAGAGGCTCAATGTTAGGTCCACTAGTAATTGCAGGAATTTCATTAGATAAAAGAAAATTACGAAAATTATCTTCTTTGGGTGTTAAAGACTCTAAAAAACTAGCTCCGAAATCCCGTGAGATACTTTACAAGGAAATCATCAAACTAGTTGATAGTTATTACATAACAAAAATTTCTCCCCGAATCATTGATGCAAGTGTTAAAAATCACTGTTTGAATGGATTAGAGGCAAAATATATGGCAAAAGTTGTTTCAAAACTAAATGCTGATACATCATATGTTGATTCATGTGATGTAAATCCAAATAGATTTGGTAAGGAAATTTCTCAACTATCCAACAATCATAAAATTAAATCATATCATCATGCAGATAGTAGGTTTGTAGTAGTATCTGCTGCATCAATTTTAGCAAAAGTATCTAGAGATAAGGCAATAGCAAAATTGCGTAAAAATCATGATTTGGGAAGTGGATACCCATCAGATTCTGTTACTGTGACATTTGTTAGAAAATACTATCAAATCAATAAATCAATGCCTAGTTTTGTACGTAAAAGCTGGAAACCAGTCCAGAAAATTATTTTAAAAAGCTAATTTTTTGATTTTGCTATGATCATTGCATGATCCTTATCATATGGATGCAAATCAATGGATTGTAAAATATGAAATTTATTTCTTAATTTTTCTGTTTCTTCTTCTATTATTCTCTTTGGTGATTTTGTTACATCTATGCTTCTTGTTTTGATTACTAGAAAAAAATACCCTTCTTTTTTTAGAAACATTTCACAATTATCTAATGCAATTTGTGTTTGGTCTGGTTGTGCAATATCAACATACACAACATCTACTTTTCCAAATACTGAAAAATATTCTTTAGGTTTTCTCGCATCTTGAAGTATTGGCATAATGTTTTTTCTATATGTTGCAACTCTATCCAAAAAATCTCTTGCAACTCTACTTGCATGTTCCACTGCAAAAACTATTCCACTTGGACCTACAATGTCTGAAATATGACTTACTGTGGTTCCAGTTGATGCTCCTAAATACAAAACTTTACTTTTATTTTCAAATGGAAAGTAGTCTAGTTCATTCATAATTGCTGCTGCTAATTTACTTCTAAAGGGATCCCATAATCTGTACTCCACTCCTTTTTTAGAAATTAATTTTTCTTTGTATACTTGATTTCCAGGAACTATATTTTCAGTAGCTAGTTTTCTTTCGCCATCTGATTTTATCCAAAAAAATGATTGATTATCTTCTTCCAAACTTCTTTCTCTTTTTATTTGAACCAGATCTTTCTTTGTCTGCTCCACCTTCTCTTCTTCTATCGCCAAAGTTTCCACCTCTTCTTCTTTCTCCACCTTCTCTTCTTCTATCGCCAAAGTTTCCACCTCTTCTTCTTTCTCCACCTTCTCTTCTTCTATCGCCAAAGTTTCCACCTTCTCTTCTAAAGGTTTGAGGTGGTCTCATATCTTTTTCAGTAGGATTTTCATATTTCTTGCCTATTTCATCAACTCTAACATTGAGTTTTTCAAGTAATGTTTGGTTTAGTCCTTCACCGTAAACATCTACTCTAGCAGCAATTACCGCCTTTGCTGCAACTGCACGTGCAATTTTTCCTCTTTGCCATCTTGGTGCAGAATGAACCATTGCATGTTGGAATAGTAATCCGTGTTTTGGTGGTTGAGAACCAGTTTTCAATGATCTAAACAATGCTTTTTCAGCTCCTAAAACTTGTATTGTGCTTGCTGGTAGAGATGCCAATCTTTTGAGACTACCTGCTCTTCCTAAAATTCTTGCTCCAACTGCAGAACCAAGTATTGCTGAAAGATTAGGAGCAATTGTATTCATCTCAGATTCTACATGCTCTTCAAGTTTTTTACGTAAATCATGAAAATCTAGAATTTGTTTTGCAATAGATTGAACAATTGCTAAATTGACATCTGATATGTCCCCTCCTCTACTTTTAGTACAAATCAATGATAACATTTCTACTTTAGATTCAGGAAAACCTGCATCCTCAAAAATTTGCTTTGTTAATGATTCTCTTTTTCCAGCCATTACGATTTGAGCATAACCATTGATACTATCAATCACATTATCTAATTCTGGAAAATGTAATCCATACCATTCTCTAAGTCTTGAGCTTAGACCATTTGCAATTTTGTCAATCTCATCAAGTGAATTTATTGCTTGAATGATATGAAGATCTGGACTTTCTGAAACCTCTGTTACTTTAGAAGATGAAATTCCTAATGCAAACTCTCTTAATTTTCCTAATGTGTCTTGAAGATTTGATGCAAAACCTGAATCAACTATAATTTGTGGTTTTGTTGCTTGAACCGTTTCAAGTTCGCTTGAATCCATTAGATGAGAGTCAATCGAATATTTTTTCAAAATAGCCAATAATGATTCATCACTGACTGAAACTCCTCTTTGAATCGAAGCAAGATAATTTACAAGCTCATTTAGTTTTGACTCTTTATTTTTCACTGCAAGATACTCTTTAACTGAATTAGAAAATGGGAATGCCTTGTCCAGCTTTCCATCATTAAAAACTGAAATTCCCAATTCTGTTAAAATTACAGAATACATGACTAGTACAATCTAAGTCACCTTTAAAAAAGGTACCAGATGAGCAAATCAACTATTATATCCCAAACTAAGTTCATTAATCAAAGTGGAACCTAGTCTTGAAACTTCCATAGGTCAAATTCATCTAAAGAGACCTGTGATGTTGGCTTCAGGAATTTTAGGCATTTCTTTGGATGTTTTTAATCGACTTTATCGTTCTGGAGCTGGAGCCGTTGTTACAAAATCTTTGAGTACAGAACCATGGGAAGGTTATCCAAATCCTACTATCTTTAGTGTAAAGGGAGGCGGTTGGATTAATGCTGTTGGACTCTCAAATCCTGGTGCCCCTAATTTTGCAAAAATGATTGAACCAAACAAGGACGTTCCAATAATTGTAAGTTTGGTTGGTTCAATTCCTGGAGACTTTGAGATGATGGTAAAACAGTTTGAAAATTGTAAAGTTACTGCGTATGAATTGAATTTATCATGTCCCCATGTTGCCAAAGTTGGTCTAGAAGTTGGAGATGATCCTGAATTGGTAAAAAAAATTGTGACTGCAGTAAAAAATACCACAAATGTTCCGGTTATAGCAAAAGTTGGTTTAGGTACAACTCACTATCTTGAAACTGTGGGCACTGCAATTGAGTCTGGAATAGATGCTATTACTGCAATTAATACTGTTAGGGCAATGGCAATTGATACTGAAACACAAAGACCAATTTTGAGTAATAAATTTGGAGGATTATCGGGAACTCCAATTAAACCAATTGCATTAAGATGTGTTTATGAAATTTCTTCAAAATATGATATTCCAATAATTGGTTGTGGTGGAATATCTACATGGGAAGATGCAATTGAATTTTTCTTAGCAGGTGCTTCTGGGATTCAATTGGGTAGTGCAATAGGTGATAATTGGATTCAAGTTTTTGATGAGATTAATGATGGAATTATTCAATATATGAAAAGAAAAGAATTTTCTACAATTAAGGAGATGGTTGGACTTGCAAAGAAATCATAATCACCCAACAATTGTAACCATTGAGAAAGTAATTGACGAAACACCAACTGTTAGAACTTTGGTTTTCTCCGATGAAATAATGTCTGATGTCTTACCTGGACAATTTGCAATGGTTTGGATTCCTGGTATTAATGAGTTGCCAATGAGTGTGATGATTTCTAAAGATTCAGGAAAAGCAGCATTTACTGTTAGAAAACACGGACCAGCTTCTACTGGGTTATTTAATATCAAAAAAGGAGAACAAATAGGAATTCGTGGTCCTTATGGCAATTCTTTTGATCTTAAAGAAGGTAGATTGTTGTTAGTTGGTGGTGGAACTGGACTTGTTCCAATGATGCGATTACTTACATTTGTTAAACCAACTGATGATGTCACTGTTCTAATTGGCGCAAAAACAAAAGATGAAGTATTCTTTGAAAAGTTGGCAAATGAACTTTTAGAAAAAAACCCTCACAAAGTAATTGTTTCAACTGATGATGGCAGTTATGGTGAAAAAGGTTTTGTTACTGATTTGGTTGAAAAACTTGTTAATGAAACAAAATTTGATGGCATCTATACTTGCGGGCCTGAAGTAATGATGTACAAGACGGTACAATCAGCTCATTCCAGAGGCTTATTCGTACAGGCAAGTCTTGAAAGAATGATGAAATGCGGAGTTGGTATTTGTGGAAGCTGTTGTGTTGGTGAAGATCTAGTTTGCAGAGATGGGACTGTCTTTGATGGGGAACATTTATCAAAAAATAAAGAATTTGGTTATTTTCACAGGAATAAGGCTGGAATTTTAGAAAATTATTAAGTTTGACTAGCAAGGTTTAAAATAAATCATAAAATTATTTCGTTGAAGGGTATGGGAACTCCAAAGATAGTGTTAACTGCTGATAGAACATTAATGTCGCCATATCGTGGTTTGTCATTAGCGACATTTTTTGGATGTGCTCCGGCAATAGACCCAAATCGAGATAAGAGTAGTTTTTGGTACAAGATTCTTGGAAAACAAGTAACTCCAAAAATTTTGTTTGATTTTATTTGTAATTATATCCCTCACACAAACGGTGTTGCAAATTATGCTCCATACGGCTTGAGAAAATTAGAAGCTGGTTTACTTCGAGATGGTTTTAGTAGACAAGATGTTGTGGTTGCTCATCCTGATCATATTGAGCAGTTCATTGGACCTCAAACTGAAGTCATTGGAACTTATGAGATGGATCCACTTGGAATGGGTCCTGTAACAATGACATTCACTTATGGTAGAAAACAAATGTCTTATGATGAATATTATAATACAGAACTCCATCATCGAATTAAAGCTGCAAAAGCAAAAACTGGAAGTAAAGCCAAAGTAATTTCTGGTGCTTCAGGAACTTGGCAATACAATTATGATCCAGAAAAAATCGAAGAATTTGGAATTTATGCTATTTTGGAGGGAGAACTTGGAGGCATTGCTCCAGAAATTGATGGACATGCAGGTAGATTCTTCAACTATTTGATTAATGGTGATTTTGAAAATATGGATCCTTTCAGAAAACGAAGTGACTTTAAAGTTAACATTAAAGAATTTGAAAGAAATGGAAAGAAACTACATGGAAGATTTGTAAATTTCTGGGATAGACCCGAATTAGAAGAGATTCCTGATATCGTAGAACCAAGTATGCATGGAATGGTTGAAGTAATGCGCGGTTGTGGTAGGGGATGTAAATTCTGTGATGTTACATTAAGATCATTGAGATACTATCCTCCAGAAAAAGTAAAAAGAGAAATTGAAATTAACATGAAGAAAGGTGGTTCTAAATCTGCATGGATTCACAGTGATGATATCTTTGTTTATGGAATGGATCCGCGTACTGCAAAAGGCATGGAGCCAAACAGAGAAGCACTAGAAGAATTATTCACCGCAATCATGTCTACAGGGGTTGAACATACAAATCCTACACATGGAACTTTGGCAGGAGCTATAGCCGATGAAAAATTAATTCCAAATCTTTCTAAAATCATGAAGGCTGGTCCTGACAACATGATTGGTGTCCAAGCTGGATTTGAAACTGGCAGTCTTAGATTAATTGGTAAATACGCAGATAGAAAACTTGCACCATACTCGCCAGATGAATGGCATTGGGTTGTAAAAGAGGGTGTCAAGACCTTGAATCAGGATTACTGGATTCCTGCATTCACTTTGATTATGGGTCTTGATAATGATGAAACTCCTGAAGATTCATGGGAGACTATTCGCCTAATTAGTGAATTAGAACATGAACAACCTGATTCAATGTTTACTGCAACAGCACTCACATTTGTCCCAATTGGACTATTAGAAAAATCTGATTTCTTTAACATTGGAAATGAAATGACTCCTGCTCAATTGGGTGTTCTCTATAAGACATGGCAACACAATTTCAAATATGGTATTCAAAAATTCATGACTAAGACTGGTTCTAAAGGACCACAGAGATACTTCTTTAATGCAATAGCAAGATCTCTTGGCGGTGTTCCATTAGGTGCAATGGAAAGATATGCACGCAGAAAGAGCAAGGAACACGAACAAGTTATTGATACTGTTAAAGCCAAGTACTGGTAGTTATACAAATACATAAATTCACTAAATGGTAATATTATCACATGGCAACACACGGTTCACTTACCAAAGCAGGTAAAGTAAGAGGACAAACTCCAAAGGTTGAAGGAAGAAAGATTGTAGGTACAAACTCTAGTCTTAGAAATAAGAGCAACTTCAAAAAACGATTTGTTCTTGGTAGATTCCCAGGACAAAACAAACCGGGCCAAAGAAGAAAGAGACGATAGTCAATTATTATTAGAATTTTATCAAGTTGCGATCATTTTCTAAAACAGGTTCTGTAAAGCCTACGGTTGATACGCTAGGCGTAAAAAGTCGGTTGATATGATTTTCAGCAGTACCGCACTAGGCGTAGGTACGATCTAAAACAGATTTTGTTTGTTCAAATGAACAAACATTTTCTGAAACATGCATGTTTCAGAATTACATGCTTTTTACATACTTCATAATGGTCGTCCGCCCCCCTAGGGGGGTGGTGTAGGGTATGCCTATGAGTATGAATTATGAATGGGTTATGAGTTATGTCTAATGGGTTATTGTTTTAGGTGGTACCGTACTTTGTACGGTAATTGTGGTAACGTTTAAATCCGAATTTGGTAACTTTGAGACTATGTATCAAAACAATTCGCAACGTGTAGTGAAACTTGTATTTACTCCAGCGCAAATTGAAGAACAGAAACAGTTCGTTGATGCTTTAGAAAACAATACAACTGATATTGTTTTTGAGGGCTCTATACTAGAAGCAAAATCCTACTTGGCTGGAATAGAACAACTTGTGGACTCTAGCCTACACTAAAAAATTTCTTCTTCAATTTATGAAGTTAGAAAGGGATGCAAGAAGTTTTGTATCTGATTGGATTGATTTTATTTTAAATAATGCAGACATTACTGAAGACTTTGAGTATGATATTGTTGATGAATATGATGAAACAAAAGAAACAATGGAAATGCCAGTAAATTATGTGATTAAGAAAGATGAACAAAAAGTATACATCATATCCATCAACACTCATGGCTTAGAACAACATAGAAACCATCGTCAATTTTAATCTCCTAATCTTTACTCGCATTTTGAATTAATGTAATCCATTTGTTATCTCCATTAATTGTAATTCCACATTTCTCACTTGGTGTCATGTTATCTAATGCACTATGTGGTCTGATGTAATTATGAAATAACTGATAACCAGTTAGTGTAACGGAATCTTTTTTCTTTATTCCTCTCATTACTTTTTCTCTATCTCTGATTTCACCATTCAACCTCTCCATTTTGTTGTTGTTCATATCTCCCTGTAAGTGAATATGTCTAATGTGTAGAGTTCGATTCAATCTTTTCAATGTCCAAAACTCTTTCTTGTATGCTTTGTGATATGATTCTAAACCATCAGTAATGAACACTTTTGGTTTTGTTTTTGTTACATCTTTTGATTTTTGCAGTAAGGTACTTGCATCATGACCTTCTTTTCTATCTGCTACTTCCTGTGCAATCCAGAATCTTGTCTCATCATCCATCATTGCAAATACATATTTCAACTCACCACGAATCTTGACATAAACTTCATCGGCTCTCCATGCATCCCCGACTTGCGGTACTATCTTGTCTAAGTATTGGTTCATGAGTTTGGTGTATTTGTTAATCCAGTTGTAGACTGTCTGATGGGTTACATCCATGCCTAAGAGTTTGAGTGATTTAGCCACGTTTCTTAGTGACTCGCCTGAAAAGTATAGTTGCATTGCAGTAGTAATCCCTTTTGGGTTATGCTTCATCTTCTCAAAACCTAGATTCATTGAGAATGTTTTGTGACAGTCTGAACATGAGAATCTCTGAATTGCTGTGTGTTTGTTTCGTCTTACACCGTATTTCTTGATGTTTTTACTCTTGCAGAATCTGCATGAATCTACACTAACAGGCTCAATAGTTACCTTGTTTTTCTCTCTAACTTCTTCTCTGATTTTGAGTGAAAATTCTATTGCGTGAATGTGTTTACAACAGACTTTGCGGAATCTGTGGTCTGGGCAATCACAATGCCATACTCCATCTGATTTGATAACATGGTAATCCCTGTTTGTTGTCTGGGAATGTACCTGATAATGATAGTCTGATATTCTGATTAGATCTGATTTTAGTGCTATCTGTTTTCCCTTTTCTTGTCTTTGATTTTTCTCGTCTTTCAACACCTTCTTTATGGGGTCATAATTATATAAACATTATGGGGTCATAAAAACACCCATAATTTTATATGATTTGAGTACAAACCAAATTCATCCTACTTGCATTAGTGTTCTTCAGCTCATGACCTGTTCAACATTATTGTCCTAGATTCTGATTGACAAAACCTCAAACAATGTTTCAGATCACTAACTACAATTTGTAGGAGTTTGGTTTGTACTCATTATCACCTCAATAATTGATAGTCTTGAGAAGATATAACGACTGTTCAATCACTTTTCGACACTGTCGGATTTTGCATGCATTTTTCGACACTGTCGGATTTTGCATGATCTATGCTTAAATGAATAAAAATGTTAATTATTATATGATGATGGAACGATTTACTTTTTTTTCAAGAGAAAAACGACATGGAAAGTTGAAAGTAGGGGATAAAAATCGAAGAGAAGTTTTGATCACTATGTTTGAATTTCATTCCCCCATTTCAATAAAACAACTTAGTGCCAAATCAGGTGTTCCTTACACTGATACACATGATTACGTCAAAACTTTTGTAAAGACTAATTTTGTTACTCCTTTGATAGTTGCACAGCATTCTGCAAGAAAAGATTCCAAGTATGAATTAAGTGATGGAGGAAAACTTATGGCTTTAGCTGTTAGTGTTGATGAAAAACGAGTAATGGGAGACCAAACCGTAATACTTCAGAAAATTTTCCAACCTGAAAGAGGTAGTGACCCCATGACTTTTTTTGTACGAACTGTATTGTTAAACTGTATCAATAATGGAATCCAAAGATACGTTTTAGAATTCATCCGAAATCTTGTTGAAAACGCTGAAACAAGTAGTGAACCTAATCTGTGGAAAATAGCACAAAATGGCGTAAATCAGGCAAAATCTTCAGAAATTCACGCATTAAGTAATGCTGTATTGCAAGCATTATCTATTTTAGATGAATCCCAAAAAGACACTGTAATTCAATATTATAAAACAAAAACAACAAATTTGTTATTTGATACTGCAATGCGTTCACATGATTCCTCATTACAGGAATTAGCACGTATGACGTCACGAGATCCTGAAGGAGTGTATGTGAAATTTGAATGCAAAAATAAAAAATGTGCGTGTATTTTAAATGAATTATATCTCAAAATGGAAGATGTTATTGTTATGACTTTTTCAGGTGGTATTCCATGTCCAAAATGTAATCGAATTGTTAGTAAACACATCAGAAATGATAAAGGATTTAGATCTCAAAAAGTTCCAGCATGGGCAGGTTCTAATTTTTAGATATTTCTAATTTTTTATTTTTAATTTTAAAATCTATTTCGGTACCTTCTTTCCATTTTAACTCTTCAATAATATCTGATGGTACATTAATTCTGTATTTGTAAATGTCATGATCTTTGTATGTATACGCTTTAACGCGCTGTATTTTTGCCACAATGAATTATCTTGTTTGAAGTATATTAGATTTATGGGGTCATGAATTTATGCCTAAATTATTGAATTATTAGGGTGAATTGTTGGAATGTGTTAAAATACTCAAAGATGTATCTGCACTTTATGCGACAGAAGCAAATAATGAAGAAGTTTCCACTTGGAAAATTAATCGGATCGTTTGTTGTAGGTGTGATTATTAGTTTAGGAATTTCCATAGTTTTTGAACTTACTATTGTTGAAAAAATTATTATTGCTTTAGCACCCCCTGTTGTTGCTTCAATATCTGCATACAAAACCAAAAAAACTCTTAGTAAAACAATTCAATCCAAAAGATTATGGTCAACAATTGGGTATGCAATTATGTATGGAGTAATCAATTATGTGTCTGAACAAGTCTTTTTTGCTTGGTTAGGTATAACGATCTAATTTTGTCACATATTTGTTAAATATGATAAAAATAATACTGAATTGATGATTTCAATTGACGAAGTAAGATCACATCCAGAACAATGGATAAACACTACCGCCTTACGTTCAGATGATAAGATCGAATATAGAGAGAAAAAAGAATTTGGTAATAGACATGTAGTATTTGAAAATGGTGCATTTTGGGGAGATATCCATTATGATCAATTCAACGCCACTGATTTTCCAGTTGGCACAGTCAAACATTTCTCAAATTATGTAGAAGAAAAAACAGGTATTCCGCAAGGATTAGTCACTTTAGCCACTATTGGAGTTAGTCTCTATGCAGGGTACAAGGCTATCAAATGGGCTGATAAGAATCTCTAAGCGTTCAACCGATTATTTACAGTCAACAAATACACCGCAGATTTGACAGAACCCTAAAACAATACTCTTATAAAGTACTGGTACCGTACCATACGGTATGGTAGAAGATTTAAGATTAGATAGTTTAGAGGGCGTAGGTCCTGTAACTACAAGAAAATTATCCGATGCAGGTATCCACAACGTCATGGATCTCATCGTCAGAGGTCCTGTAGAAATTGCAGAAATCACTGGAATGGAAAAGGATACTGCTGACAAAATTGTCAATAAAGCCCGTCAACATTTAGTTGAAGGTGGGTTAATTGCCAAAGATTTTGTTAGTGCAAGTGAAATTTACAAACACAGACAAAGTATAGGTAAAATTACAACAGGTACAAACTGTCTTGATACATTATTTGATGGTGGAATTGAAACTCAAGCATTAACAGAAGTGTATGGTGAATTTGGTTGTGGTAAGACACAATTTGCTCATACAATGTCTGTAATGGTTCAAAAAAGTAAAGAAGAAGGTGGTCTTGAAGGCAGCGTTTTGTATATTGATACTGAAAACACTTTTCGACCTGAAAGGATTGTGTCTATTGCACAAGCTCATGAGATGGATCCAGAAAAAGTACTTGATAACATCATAGTAGCACGTGCATACAACAGTGCGCACCAAGTACTAATCCTAGAAGAAGCTGGTCCAATAATTGAAGAGCATAATGTAAAACTAATTGTTGCAGATTCTGCAGTTGGATTATTCCGTTCTGAATATCTTGGACGAGGTACACTATCTACAAGACAACAAAAACTAAATCACTTTGTTCATCTGCTGTCTAGAATTGCAGAGACATACAATTGTGCTGCAATTGCAACCAACCAAGTAATGGCTTCCCCTGATGTTTTCTTTGGAGATCCAACACGTCCAATTGGTGGAAATGTAGTTGCACATACAAGTACCTACAGAATCTACTTTAAGAAATCAGGTAAAAAACGAATTGCCAGAATGGTGGATAGTCCTCATCATCCAGAAGAAGAAGTCATCTTTGCATTAGGTGAAGCAGGAGTCATAGACCCTGAAGATGCAGAGAAAAAGACCAAAAAGACTACTAAAAAGGCAACTACCAAAAAGACCAAAGAAGAGGCTACAGTAGAAACACCAGAAGTAGAGGCTACAGTAGAAACACCAGAAGTAGAGGCTACAGTAGAAACACCAGAAGTAGAGGCTACAGTAGAAACACCGGAAGACGCTCCTGCAAAAAGTGCTAAAGAAAAAT
This sequence comes from Nitrosopumilus sp., assembly GCF_025698945.1. NCBI lineage: Archaea > Thermoproteati > Nitrososphaerota > Nitrososphaeria > Nitrosopumilales > Nitrosopumilaceae > Nitrosopumilus > Candidatus Nitrosopumilus sp. Next base: position 85,948 of record NZ_JAILWM010000002.1, on the reverse strand, counting down.
CTGTAGAATCTACAAGTGCAGAATCTGATGATTCTGAACCAATAGAAGAGTAAATCTCTCTATTTTCTCCTATTTTCTATTTTCTTTAATTTTTTATTCATTGATTAAATTATAATATGATTTGAGAAGTTAGTACTTCATGACAGATCTTTATCGATTTCTTCCTGAAGAGATGGAAAAACTAGTAATGGATATGGGCTATCCTAGATATCGAGCTGATCAAATCCTACTTCCATTATATTACAAATTTCCAAAAGACATCAATGATATACCACAACTTCCCAAAAAATTACGAGAAGAACTAACAGAAGCGGGATACACAATTGGTTCTGCTAAAGAGATTCATAGAATTGTAAGTGATGATGGAGAGACAACAAAGCTATTACTCAATTTATCTAATGATAATAATGTGGAAACAGTTTTGATGCAATATCCTTCAACTAAAATTGGTGGTCATCCAAGATCAACAATCTGTGTTTCAACTCAAATAGGATGTGCAATGGGGTGTGTGTTTTGTGCAACAGGACAGATGGGATTTGAAACAAATCTCAAAGCTGAACATATTGTATCTCAAGTGATTCATTTTGCAGAAATTTTAGAGAAACGAGGGGAACATGTTACAAATTTGGTGTTTATGGGAATGGGTGAACCAATGGCAAACTATGATGAAATGATTAGAGCAATACGAATTTTAACACATGATAGAGGATTCGGACTAGGACAACGACATATCACAGTTTCTACAATAGGTATTGTATCTGGAATCGATAAACTAGCTGATGAACATCTACAGATTGGTCTTGCTATATCACTTCATTCTCCAAACAACAAATTACGAAAGGAATTAGTTCCTACTGCAGGACCAAATTCTGTTGAAGATATTATTGATGCCGGAAGACGTTATTTCAAAAAAACTGGAAGACGAGTGACTTTTGAATATGCCTTGATGGAGGGAGTTAATGACTCTCCTGAAATTGCAAAAGAACTTGCCAAACTTTTGAAAGGAAATGGTTCTCATGTTAATCTAATTCCAATTAATCCTACTGCAGGGGATTTTAAGAGACCATCAAAGGCAAGAGTACTTGAATTTGAGAGAATTTTGTCTGAATCTGGTGTAAATTGTACTGTGAGAGTGGAGAAAGGAACTGAGATCTCTGCTGCTTGTGGACAACTGCGAACCGATATTATTGGCTAATTTTTGCTAAAATCTGTTCTAAGTCTTAAAATAGGGCTTTCAGAGATTTTACACTTATGGCAACTAAGAAATCTCATGGTCGTTCACATGGATTTAAACACAAATCCCGATCTGTTATGAAAAAAGACTCCCCAAGAGGAGTTTCATTCTTACTTCGTGAATATCATGAGGGTCAGCAAGCACTTGTCATCATTGATCCAAGACAGCACAAGGGACTGCCACACAGACGATATCACGGTAAAGTAGGTGTCGTTACTAAGGTTGGAAGACGCGCAATAACCCTTGATGTCAAATTAGGTGATAAATCGAAAACCTTAATCACTAGATTGGATCACATAAAACCATTCGGTGTATAGATATGGAAGAAATAAAAAAGAAACAAGCTATTTCTCTATCAGAAGTTAAAGAAATTTTAGGAAAAGTTGATCCTGAAGAGATGGACCAAATTCAACGTTGGACATTTGATTATGTTTCAAAATTTGTATCTATAGATCCAAAAGATGCCAAAGAAATGAAAAAACGACTCATTAAAGAATGTGAATTAACAGAAGATGAAGCTGTTGAGATTGTAAACATTAGACCAACAAGTTTAGCTGAATTACGTTCTTTTACATTTGGTTGGAAAAAACTAATTCTTGCTGAGACACTAGAAAAAATGCTCAAGATAATCAAGGAGCACTCGTAACTTTTCAGGAGCATTTTATTTTGCATCGGGCACAATCCCCACCTAGAAAGTATGAGGAATATGCATATGTTCTAGATTTTAATCCAAGAGGGAAATCATCAACAGTTAGAGGAAGAGAAGGCATTATTGTAACTGCCATTGGTGAAGATCGTTTAACACTTTTAGAAATTCTTGGAGTTCCAAATTCTACTTTTGATATTGGTGAGAAGATATACATCGGAAAAGAAGGACGAATCAAAGTTCTATCTGTTTTAGGTAAAATGGATTATGATAAAATATCTTCATCTGCTCAAAGCGAGTTGCCAAATGTGGTAGAAAACATTGTGACCAATAATGAATCAAAATTTGTTTCATATCTAAATAATGCAAGACCACTAACTCCCCGAATTCACGCACTTGAATTAATTCCTGGAATTGGAAAAACCTACATGAAAACAATGCTAGAGGAGAGAGAAAAGAAACAGTTTGAGAGTTATCAGGATTTGCAAGACAGAGTTGGATTCAAAGAACCGATCAAACACATTGCAGAGAGAATCATGGATGAAATCACTGGTGAAAGTAGAATGAATCTCTTTGTAAAGAGATGATAAAGCGAAAACTACTTGGACAACACTTTCTAAACTCGCAATCAATTGCACAATCCATAGTTTCTGAGGCTAAAATTTCAAAAGATGATGTTGTTTTTGAGTTGGGAACAGGACTAGGAATACTAACTCCACTACTATGTGAAAAGGCAAGACAAGTCATCTCAGTTGATGCTGATGAGAAATTAATAAAAAACGCCCAAACAAAGTTTTCCAATCATAATAATTTGATTTTAAAATTTGGTGATGGATTTAAAAAAAAAGATTCATTTACAATTTTTGTATCAAATCTGCCTTATTCTAGAAGTAAAGATGCAATAGAGTGGCTTTCACAAAAATCCTTTTCACATGGAATAATAATGGTTCAAAAAGAATTCGCTGAAAAACTACTTGCAAAATCTACCAAACAAAGAAAAGCAATTAGCATTATAGCACAGCATGCTTTTGAAATAAAGACCATTTCCAAAGTAGGAAAAAATAATTTTTCACCTCCACCAAAAATCGATTCGGTAATTTTAAAAATTAAACAAAGAAATACTCTTCCAAAGGAATTAATTCATACAATTAACAAAATTTTCTCATATAGACGCAAAACTATTAAAAATATTCTAAAGCAATTTGACAAGGAATCATTAATCGATAAACGAGTGGATGATCTATCTGGAGATGAAATAATTAATCTTGCAAACCAAATACTTGAAAAATGAGGAATATCCTCCCTCAGAGGATACTTTTTTCATTGCTAACAATATTGAAAATGAAAAAGGAGTTTTTGCTTTAGATATTGGTAGTGGTTCTGGATATCTAACCAAACTTTTAGCTGATAATTTCTCATTTGTTATTGGAACTGATATTAACTTTGATGTATTGGCACATCAAACCTCATACAGAACACAAAATCTGATTTGTTGTAACGGTTCGGATGCACTAAAAATTAAATTTGATTTTATTGTATGCAATTTACCTTACCTTGCTACAGATGAAATCTTAGATATTGCAACTGATGGTGGTACAGAGGGATTTGAAATTCCAAAAAAAATATTTGATTCAGTAATTAATAATCTCAAAGAGAATGGCAAATTTGTTTTTGTCACTTCTTCTCTTTCAAACTATGAAAGACTAATCAACTACGCACAAAAATTAGGCTTGAGTACTAGAATTATCGCAAAAAAGAAACTATTCTTTGAAGAACTGATTTTAGTAGAGGCAATAAATTGATTATTTCTTTAGATTATTTTTTGCATATTCAATTATTGCATCAGTCATCTGAGTAGTTGATGCATTGCCTCCAATATCCCAAGTTACCTTCTTTCCTTCGTTAATTACTTGGTATGTTGCATCAAAGATTGCATCTCTGATGTCTTTTTCTCCAAGATACTCAGCCATCCATGCACCTGATAGAACAGTTGCTGTTGGGTTTACCTTGTTTTGTCCTGCAAATTGTGGTGCACTTCCATGTGCTGCCTCAAACATTGCAAAATTATCTCCCATATTTGCAGAATAAATTAATCCAATAGAACCAACTAGACCTGAAGCAAGCTCCGAGATAATATCCATAAATAAATTAGTGCTAACTAATACTGCTCCATTGAATTGTTCAGGTGCCACAACCATTTGTTGAGCCATGTTGTCAATGTAAATTTCAGATAATTCAATTCCTGTCCTTTCAACAGCTTTTTGGGCACAATTCCAAAAAATTCCATCAGTTTCTTTTAGGATATTTCTTTTAGTAATTGCAACCATCTTCTTCAAATTGTATTGATTTGCCCACTTTACAGCTGAATTTAGGAATCTATCGCAACCTTGTCTTGTTATCTTTCTAATTGCAATAGCTGCATCTTCATTAATTTTTGCTTCAACTCCAGTATAGAGTCCTTCAGTTGCTTCTCGGAAACAAACACAATCAAGCTTTCTATTTGGTGTCAATCTATCAAATGTTTTAGTTGGTCTGATATTGGAATATAATTCGAATTTTTGACGTAGTGTGACTGCTACACTTCTTGGTGCACCTGGAACTGGAATGGTTGTAGTTGGTCCCTTAAAGCAAGCATCTGATTCTTCTAAAATCCTGATAGTTTCATCAGGAATGTATGATTTGTCCTTTCTACCATTTTTATCCCATTGCTCAGAGCCTGCCTCACACAGAATTACTTCGGACTGCATGTTGCACTCTTTTAGAACTTTGAGCATTGATTCAACTACTTCAGGGCCAATTCCATCTCCCTTCATTACTGCTGCTTTTTTACTCAAAACTGCATGAATTTGAGGAGATTATTATTTAATCCTACCTTGGTAATGGAAGTTAATTACATACAATCTATAGATACGATTTAAAAGATGATTTGTACATTAAACAATAATGCAAATAGTTCAAATCTCTGATCTTCATGTAGGTTCACAATTTTTACAAGAAAAATTTGATATTCTAGTTAAGGAAGTAAACGAACTTAATCCTGATGTGATCGTAATTACGGGTGATCTTACAAATGAGGGATTGATGGGAGAATATAAAAAATGCAAATCACTATTAGAGAAATTTAAAACAAAAAAAATTATCACCATCAGTGGAAATCATGATTATAGAAACACTGGTTATCTTTTATTCAAAAAATATTTTCCATTTGAAACAGTAAATGAGCTAGATGATGATGTAGTTTTAGTTACTGTTGGAACTGCAAGACCTGATAGAAATGAGGGAGAAGTAGGACATAGACAAAACTTGTGGTTGGAGAGAACTATGAAAAAATACAAAGATAAAATAAAAATTGTAGCAATGCATCATCACCTAATTGCGATACCTGATACAGGGTCTGATCAACTAACCGTAGTTGATGCTGGTGATGTTTTAAGAACTGTTTTGGATTCAAAAGTTGATGTTGTTTTATGTGGACACAAGCACAGACCTTGGGCTTGGAATTTTAAAACACTCACAGTTGTCAATGCTGGAACTGCAACCTCTGAGCGTGTTCGTGGACTATTTGAAAATACATACAACATACTTACCATTTCAAACAAAAAGATACAAGTCGATCTAAAAATTGTAGGTGGAAAAAGAATGCCCATTGATGAATTGGTAAATAACTACAATTTATTAGATGACCAGTAGATTATTTGCGACACTTTATTCATAATTTTATGCATTTTTACGCATGTTTTTGTGTATTATAGCAATTTTTGGAATATCATAAATCTCGAATTGTTTCTAATAGTTTTACATCATTAAAAATAATTTCTTCAGGATAGCAATTTAACATAAAGCCATTATCGATCTCGTAAAATTCCCAATTTTCACATTTCTTGTCAAATTCATATGGGTCAGTATTTTCAAATTCCCAATCAAACCCATTGGCTATGGTTTCCTCTGGATATCCATGTCCTCGTATTAGAGTAATGGTACTATTTTTTTCATCTACTGATATCTCTGCATATAGTGCATTAGGATACAAATAGATCACTTTTGGATGATTAGTAATTGCATCGAACATTTTTTTTGTTACATACTCATTATGTAATAGAATCACTCTGTCATATTTTGATAGTATGGAAGGATCTTGGTTTACATCTGCATCTGAAATTCTTTCATATCCAAGAATCTGAAAAACTTGGTTTGCCATTGCACTAGAACGATAGTCAAATTTTGCATTTTGGTGTGCTGAAATGGCATTTACTGTTAGACAAGATTCATCACATATGCCTGCATAGTAATCATAAAAACCTGGATTGGTATATGCTAACATTGTAAAAAGTGGAATTATTACTACTGTGGATTGTTTTGTATTTTTTGAACTCAATGAATTATACAGTTCCATATTTTCTTTTTTAGGATGCAGTAAATATCTGACAAAATTATCTACTCCTGATTCACTTTTTCCAATAAAGTCATCCTCTTCAGTATATACAAAAAATAATGAATTCTCAGATACTGTACTAGTGTTGTCTTTTCTATCATTTTCTTGGATTGACTCTGGTACTAAAGACGTTTTTTCTCCAACAATGTTTTGAATTACATATGCTGCTGCAATTATTAATACAACTGAAATGCTGATTTTAATTATTTTTTTCACATTTTTTTATTAACTGAGAATGATAAAACTGTGGCTAATTTGAAATAGCCGTAAATAGAATTGGGCAATTTTTATAATATGTTGTAAATAAAATCATGAAAAGTTTGACTTAATTACAGATTAATTCTAGGCTTCTCATGCGGGGGTCGCCTAGCCTGGTAGGGCGTGGGATTGCTAATCCCATGTTCGCAAGGACTCGGGGGTTCAAATCCCCCTCCCCGCGCCATCAAAAATTAAACTTAATAGACCGAATCAGCAGGTTTCTCTTATGGGACGAAGAAAAACTCAAAAAATTATTCGTACAGGCCCAAAAAATGCAACTACTGGTATGTGCCCAGTATGTAAAACAATTGGTAAGGTATTCCTTCTTGGTCCACCAGGACAAGAGAGAGGAAAATGCGAGAAATGTCGCCAAGAGTTTGAATTGTAGTTCAAAAAGCTAACCCGTCCATCAAAATATTTACCCATAACTTTTTAAGACAAATTTTTCCTGATAGATAAATATGAGTTCAGAAGCTGAAACCATTTATGAGAGAGTTGCAAAACTTGAAGATGAAATTGCATTACTCCGAAGTGAAGTCGATATTCTAAAAAGAGCACTACGAAATAAAATAGCTCGTCATGAAATCTCCATGATCAAAAAAGGAACCGACGTAGATTCAATTATTGATTAATTCTTTGTCTTTATACTTCTAATTAATTCTAAAATAAAATCTACATCTTCTGCATTTGGATTAATTTCTAAATACTTGTTGAGGTATTTTAAAGCAATTTCTGGATGTAGTAATCTTTCTTCTAAAATTCCTTTATCTCTGATATCTTCGGGTGACTCAGGCTCTATTGCTAAAACCATATTTACACATCGAAGTGCTTTATCGTAGACAAACGATTGGACATATGAATTTTTTAAATTTCGTGTTAGTCTAATTAGAATTTGTTCTGAACTTATCTCATCTAGAAATTCTGGTTGGAATTCTAACTCTCCTCCAAAGTTCGTATCTAGAATTTCTTGCAAATCATCAACATCTAATAATCTGCCATCATAAAACGGATCTAAAATCATTTCCTCATTGTATTTTACAAGAACATGGCTTGGGAATCCGACAATTTTAAGTTCCAATCCAATAAATTTTGCAATTTCTGCGTATAGTATTGAGATGGTTATTGGAAGTCCCACTTTTTTATCAATTACCTCATTTAGAAAATTATTTTTAGGATTATAGTAATCATTATCATCTCCACTAAATCCTAAATTCTCAAAGAGATGTTCATTTAACATTGAAATTAAGTACGTTGGATTTTTTACATCACTTAATGACTCTTTTAGAGACATTCCAATCTCATTGATTTTTTTGATATATTCCTCAACATTAAGGTCTGGATACTCTAGGATCTGCGCAAATTTCAAACATTTCTCAACAAGGTTGAAGTTTGGATTCTTTACAAATGAAACCCATTCAGCAACAAATGGATCAAAATCTTCTTCCAATTATCACAAACTCAGTTTTTTTAGATACAATTGAGGTTCCTTGAGTTCCCTTGTGTTTGGAGGAATTTCAATCATTTTTTTGAAAGTATCTGTGCCTAATTTTTCATATAGTGAATTTGTAAAATCTTTTCCCATACTTTTTCTAACCTGATATGATGAGAAATCTGTTCCCATAAAGGTTGTTAGATAATTCTGAAAATCTTCATCATCTTTTAATATGCTCTCAATTGCAAAACTTGCCATTCCTTCCATTGCAGTAAATGCTGCATGATGTTGCTGAATTGGAACAAGCCATCGTTTGTAAATATCTAAAAGTTGTGGAATTGATTCTCCAATTTTAGGATCAATCTCTACATGTGTGAAAGTCATTACATCTGGTCCTATCTGTTCAATTAGGAAGTGATCTGGATTCAAAAAGAAAAATAGATTTGCTTTCTTTGCAAATGGAAAATCATCTGGAACTGCTTGTAGCTGACAATATTCTGATAATTTGTTGACAGTTTGTGTATCTAGGGATAAAATTATTGTTGCCAACTCTTCATTAATTTTGTTTACCTGCGTTGCAGCATTTTTGTTAATTTTCTGTAAATTCTCTTGTGCTGAATGAATTAATTCTTCTAGTACTGTCATTTTTACAGCACCAATATATCCCGAATTCACATTTTCAAATTTTGATTTGTATGGTTCCCCCTGTTTGTGGAGGATTATTTGAGGATATCTTGACAAAATGAACTTGTTTAGATAAATTACAGAATCTAAGTAATCTCCATATGTTGTAGTAATTTTAGATATGTATTGAATTGCATATGTAGAGTACACCAAATACTTTGCAGTATCTTTTTTCATCAATTCTGCTATTTTTTTAAGATCTTCTTTTGCAACTGCATCAAATAGCTCTATTACAAAATCTTTAGATTCTTTGTCTGCAAATACCTTGTCTCCTTTCAACCTTTTCAAATCCTCTAATTCTGGGAACTTTAGCTGTATATTGTCTGGAACTTTTACTCCGAGAAATTTTTCTACCTTGTCTTTGTATTCTGGAAAAATTTCCTTTGCAATATCCTCAATATCTCTAAATTTTACCTGCTCTCCAATGTCCTCTTTTGCTGTAATTGCAAGCTGCCTGATCTCTTTTTCCTCGTTGATTTCAACTGATAGTTGCCCAAACAAGGCTTCTGCAAACTCTTCAAATTCTCCCAATTTGCATAAAATCAAAAAATACTACATTTAACATTATCTTGATTTTTTGAATAAAAGAAATTATTAGATTACCAATTATTGATTAGTTAGTGCTTGAATCAACTCTTGAATTTATTAGATGTGCCAAATGTGGTGGAAATCTAGAACTTGAAGTATTAAGTCGTGATAAAGAAATTGATGAAGGAATTTTAGAATGCAAAAAATGTAAATTGGAATTTCCAATTATTGAAAAAATACCAATTCTATGGAATGATTTTTCAGATTATTTTTCTTCTCGTAAAACTCTTGGAGGGAAACTATATCAAAAAATTCATAATAAAAAATTGAAATCCCTTTTGAAATCTTCATTACTAAACAAATCTGATAATGATGATAGAACCGTTCTCGAAGAGAGATGGTCTAAAATTTATCAAAACAGTAAAAACTCTAAATTTTATTCACTGATGCAGAGAAATCTTAAACCCCTCTCAAAATCTAACTTAGTTTTAGAATATGGTTGCTCTATTGGAATAATTACATCTTATTTGTCTGATTATAGTAATTTTGTAATTGGAGTTGATCGTTCCTTTAGTGCTTTACAATACGCAAAAAAATCTCAAAAAAACAATCTTGATTATATCGTAGCTGATTCTTTATCTCCTGTATTTGGTTCTGTTAAATTTGATTTGGTTATTGCATTAAATGTTTTAGAATTGATTGAACCAATAGAATTTCTAAAACATATTTCAAAACAAATCTCAAATGGTGCTTTGCTCATTTCAGATCCTTATGATTTTGATAGGGGAACAAAATCAGTAAAAAATCCTCTTGATGAACATACTTTACGCACAAAAATGTTAGAATTGGGATTTAATATTTCACAAAAAACAAAAAATCCTTCTTTTATTCCATGGAAATTAAAATTAAATCCACGTGCAACATTGGATTATAAAGTTGATTTTGTTATAGGGAAAAAATTGCTATCAAATTAATGAAAATATCTTGTTTAATACATTCTGTCTATTTTAGGCACAAAATTGGTGACCGCATAAAATTGGATACATGCGGCACACCTTTGAATTACAGGTTAGGACGTATATTTAGTATCACATAATTTTTGATAAATATAATTTTCATTTTGTGGAGTGCCTTTTATGTTAAATATTCTTGTTTTAAAAAATTCTTTGCTTTTTTGCAATAATATTTATCCTTACATGATAATAAAAAACTGTGATTATGAAAATAATTTTAGGATTGGTTTTAGTAATCTTTGTTACTTCTATAACACCAGCTTTTGCTCAACACCATTCTGGCTCTACTGCACCTCCAATTGATTTAGGGGGAATTAATGTTGCTGTTACCTCTATTTTGTCCCCTTTGGATTTTATTTTTGAAGATTCAAAGAGTGCAAATTTATCGATTAGATTTTTTAACACTGATACTAACATTAACATTCCAAGTGTCACGTATAGAGTTCAAATTTATCAAGAAGACAATCTAGTGGCAAATGAATATTTTTTTGATGAAGATGGAAAGTTAGATCTAGAAATCAGACCAACAACAGGATGTCAAGATCAAAATCTTTGGAAATGCACAAAATATTTTGGTGAGAAGCATGCTATAGCAGGTGGTTATTACGCAAGAGGTGACTCTAGACCCATAATTCAAGGTCCTGTTTTTGATAAAAATGGAGAATACACAATCAAAGTCTCCATTGTGGGTGCGACTAATCCAAAAACAATGACTACAAGTGATTTACTTTTTGAAACTTTTCTATCTATTCCACTCAAAGAAACATTTGTAGTAAAAACAGCTAATGCTCAAGAATATCCTATTGTTATAAAATCTTATGATTCTCAAATTAGTAACTTTAGTTTTGATGAGAACTCAAGCAAGCTCTCCTATGAAATGTCGTATGAATTGGAGTCTGAGCAAGATCATTCTTCAAAAAATACCAATATAATTTATTTACAAAAAAATTTTCCAGTTTTCAAACAAGGATATGATATTGGTGTATATGTAGAGGGAATAAAACTTCCAGACAATGCAATAGTTTATGATATATCCTCTACTGATGAAAATATTCTTCGAATAAGTATTCCACATGAGGAAATGATGCAGATAGAGACCAAACTAAACTCCAAGAATAGTAATAATATGAATATTGAAATCATATCTGGACAAAAGACTGAACTACATCACCTAGATTTTACTTTTGAAAATGGTTACACTGCAAATGTTACATGGGACTCAAAACTCACATCTGGAAAAGAAATACCATTCACAATTTCATTTTTTGATAATTCAAAAAATCTGGCTAAAAATACATTGTTTGCATATAGCATTTCAGATTCATCTGGAAAAGATATCTGGTCCAATATTGGTTCACATGATCAGCATCTAGGTCTGTTAGCTCAAAATGGTGTTATTCAAGAATCTATTTTGATACCTAAAGATGGGAAATATCAATTTAAATTAATTTTAACTGGGCAAAATTCTAAAAACTTTGATAGTTTTTTTACATCAAAATCTGATTTTAGTTTTTCTTCAAATAATTTACTCTCTGAACAACAAACTACAGTTATTCCATCCTGGATTAAAAATAGTGCAGGGTGGTGGGCAGATGGGATTGTTGCAGATAGTGAATTCATTCAATCAATTCAGTTTCTTATCAAAGAAAAACTCCTGATAGTAAATACTAATCAAGTAAATACAAACAATTCTGAAGAAATTCCTTTATGGATTAAAAACAATGCTGGATGGTGGGCTCAAGGATTAATTTCTGAAAGAGATTTTGTAAAAGGAATTGAATTTCTAATTAGTCAAGGAATAATCAAAGTTTCTTAATCCTTTATGGTAAATAGCATACCACAAATTAAAACACATTATGATATAATTCTCAATTTATTGTAATTTATGTCAACTATAATTCAACACAAATATGACCAAAAATCAAACCAGTCCTTTTCTCTGGTTGAACTTGAGGCCAAAAACCCAGCTTCAACCAGTTTGTTGGCAATGGATATGATGGGGTTATCTTGGATTTTTAACAAGGATGATGTTTAATGCAAGAATATCTTGATGTAGTGTATTATTTTTTAGAGCAAAAAACTTGTTCACTTGTCTTGAGACTAAATCAGTTTAGAAATACAAATTCTCCAAGATTTGCAAAGAATCTGCTTGAAGAATTAAAGTGATAAAAATTAATTCAAACTCTACTTAGATATGTTAAAATATCTGGCTTGTACTTTTTTAGTATTAAATCTGAGGTAAATATCACGTTAAATTTTTCTTTAATTGTAAAAAATTCATATTTGATAACTGTATCTTTGATCACGGTGCTTTAACTTGAATGATACAGATAGAACTAAAGTGATCATCCGTAATCTACATTCTGATGATATTCCAAAGGTTGTAGAATTACAAAAAGCTTCATTTCCCTTAATGGCAGCTGAAGGTGTCTATTGGAAGCCAGACCATTTGAAATCTCACCTAAGTGTATTTCCAGAAGGTCAGTTTGTTGCTGCATACAAAGATAAGATCATTGGATCTTGTAGCAGTCTAATCATAAATTTGGAACCTGAATACAAAGAACATACATGGCAAGAAGCATGTGGTGGAAGCCTCTTTAAGAATCATAATCCCAAAGGAGATTCTCTATATGGTGCCGATGTCTCTGCCCATCCTGATTTTAGAAGACTAGGGGTTGCAACAAAATTGTATAATGCAAGAAAAGATTTGGCAATTAAACTTGGATTGCGTAGAATAATTTCAGGTGGGAGGTTGATCAATTATGGTGAAAATGCAAAAAATATGACTCCTTTGGAATATGTTCAAAAGGTAAAAAGACATGAAATCAAAGAACCTGTCTTGTCTTTCCAGTTGAGAAATGGTTTCAAATTTATTAAAATTCTACCTAATTATATGAAGGATCCACGATCATTAAACTATGCAACTTTTATTGAGTGGAAAAATCCCCAATTTGTAGAATAAAATGATCATTGATTGTCATGTTCATGTTAATCAGTATGAGTTAACAGAACACATTCCGCTACTTGAGGATAGACTGGAAATGCTTCAAACTGAAATGATCAGCAATAATGTAGATTATGCTATCATTTTATCATCTTACAAGGTAAACCCACAACGACCATCAACAAAACAAATCATTGATGGAATCAAAAAATATGATAATCTGGGTGTTGCAGCAGGATTTACAATTGATAATCACACAGATGAAGATCTAAAGCAATACCGAAAATGGATTAAAGATGGTCACATTAAAGCCATGAAAGTTTATTCTGGATATGAGCACTACTATCCTTATGATGAAAGATACCAGAAAGTCTATGATACATGCATTGAATTTGACATTCCTGTAATGTTTCACACTGGTGATACTTATTCAGAAAAAGGAAAATTACGATATTCAAGACCTCTTAATCTAGATGATGTTGCAGTTGATAATCCTGAACTAAAAATAGTAATGTGTCATTTAGGCAATCCTTGGATTCAGGATGCCCAGGAGGTACTCTACAAAAACAAGAATGTTTTTGCAGATGTATCTGGACTTGTTGTTGGTTCTTTTGATCACTTTTTTGAAAAAATGATGAAAGATAAGGTTGCTGAATTAATTAACTATGCAGGAGAACCTAGATATTTGTTGTATGGTACTGATTGGCCAATTAGTACAATGGATTCATACCTTAACTTTGTTGCAAAACTCAATATCAAAAAAGAATTTAGAGATAATTTTATGTATAAAAACGCAAAAGAACTCTATAAAATTTCCTAAGATACTATCTTACGGTAATTTTTCACAAATCCCTTAAATTTTATAACATATACTTTACATTATGGAACCAAACATAGGAATCTCTCCTGATAATTCAAAAAATATTGTGGGAATTCTAAAAAATCTACTCTCAGATGAGTATATTTTGTATACAAAGACTAGAAACTATCATTGGAATGTAACTGGAATTCAATTCAATGATTTGCACAAGTTCTTTGAATCCCAATATGAAGAAATAGATTCCATTATTGATGAGGTGGCAGAGAGAAGTCGTTCACTAGGTGGAAAATCAATGGCCACTCTAGAAGAATTTCTTAAAAACACAAGACTCAAAGAACAAACTGACACCTATCCAGAGGCAAAAACTATGCTGAGGAATCTTTTAGATGATCACGAGTCTGTAATACAAAGTTTGAGAAAAGATCTTGAAACTTGTACACAGCTAGGTGATGCAGGTACTTCTGACTTTCTAACAGGTCTTATGGAACAACATGAGAAAATGGCTTGGATGCTACGTGCGTTTCTTGAATGATTCAGTAAATCATCCATAATCTATTTTTTTTATTCTCACTGAACTGCCTTTTGTTTCTAAATAATGTCCGATAAAATTTGTCATCTGTTCTCCAATTTTATATCCCAATGCCCCTTCCATCATTCCTGATTTTTCAATCTTATTTGACATCTCTTCGCTTATCTGTATATTGAAAAAAGTCCACCCAAATTTTTGAAATGGCTCTTCAATTGTGTATCCATTTTTTACATTGCATTCATTTTCTAATTCCTGTAATGCATTTTTTACAATGGTAATCTCTTTGTCATAACTTCTAGTGCTTAACTGAAATAATGGATTCATATTGCTTATAATCCATTATGTGGTTAATCTTTAAAATCTATGTTATTTTAGGAATTGATTTGTTCTTGTAGAATTCTTTCTACTTCTTTTCTATGTTTTTTACAATACAATCCAGAATCTTTACAATCTTGACACTTTAGATATTTGTCATAGTCAATCATATGGAAAATTTTTCTTAATCCATTAAAAGATCTTTCTACTCACTCCCCATTGAAAATACATGCTTTGATAAAATCATGAATTTGGGACAATTTTTAGATCAATTTTTGATCTACTGTATTACAAAATAGTGACCCAAATTATACCTAATTGGTATATTTTTTTCAATTTCACCTATAGAAATCTAAGTAAAAATATCGATTAATATGGCAGCAAAGAAAAAAGCAGCAACTAAAAAGACAACAGCAAAAAAGGCTTCAAAAAAGAAATAATTTTTTGAAGTTCTGTTTTTTTTAAAAAATTCATTTTTGTTTATTCTAAAATTAGATAGTTACCTTGATTCAATGAAAATAACATCTACAAGATCTTGATTACTTCTTTTTGTAACCGTGTCTCTGTTGGCATTATGAAAATTTTGTAAATGTGCTTTTCTTGTTTTGATCCCATATTCTCTGCAGAGCCTGCAAAAATATGTGATCTGTCTTTCCAATCTTGGTCTTGATTGGTTTTGTTCATATTCTTGATGGAGAACTTGCATTGTTTTTCACTAAAACAATCTATATTTTAATTTTGTCATAAAAATGACATCAAGTAAAAAATAGACATATTATGCAAAATCTTTATATTTTGTAATGTCTATTACATTAATTTGGTGATAACAAATGTGGTTTGATGACCAATTCGAAAATACATTTCGAAGATTGTCGAATCGCTTTTTTAATTCCGGCGACGTCTTCGATTATCCAATGGGAGGACAAGTCCAAACTTTCGGTCCCTATTATTATGGATATGAAATGACCGTAGGTTCTGACGGAAAACCTCATGTCAAGGAATGGGGAAATGCTAAACCAGTTTCTGCAATTAGTGGATCTGGTGTACGTGAACCATTTGTTGATGAGACAATTGATGAAAAAGGACGAATACTAAAACTCGTTACTGAGATGCCAGGAATTGAAAAATCTGACATTAAAGTAAACGTGGATGATAACACTGTGTCCATTTCAGCAGAACATGGGGATCGAAAATACAGTACAAAGATTCCTCTCAAATACAAAGTAGATGAAAACTCTGCTAAAGCAAAGTACACAAATGGAGTACTAGAGCTGACTCTTTCACTTGCCGAAGAAAAACCAAAAGGCAGGTTAGTGTCAGTTGAATAGGAGGGAGATTATATGACGAAAACTACAATCTCTCAGATCAGAAAATCTGTCAAATCTTCATTTGACAAAATTTCTTCATACCCTGAGGATATAGTAAACAAATGGAGGATTGGCAGAAGAAATTTCCCTTGAGGTGATATTCTTTGCCAGATACTTCATGTAGGAAATGTGGTGGAGACCTTCAAGTCAACTTGAAGTGTTTCCATTGCACTAATCCCATTCAGGAGATTTGCAAGAATTGCTTCAAGACCACACAAATCAAATTCCATAGTAAATGCATGTGTGGTAATCTCCTGAGTCATACAGTTGCTTCGCTGGCATAAATCAAAGAACGAATGATTCACTGATGTGGAGGACTATCCTCCACATTCTTTAGTTTCTTAACTTCTATTGGTAATTTTTGAGAAATTCTCTATTTTGGCGATGATCTACATATGTGGTAAATTATTGATCTGAATTTTATTTTGATTTTTTTAACTAAAAAAATTTAACCAAAGCTCAGTTTGTGCTTTTGTTTTGTATTTAAAACACAATGAATTTCCAAATTTGCTATGGCAAAAGCCAAAAAAACTGTAAAAAAAGTTGTTGGAAAAGCAAAACGTACTGCAAAGAAAGCAGCTAGTACAACCAAAAGAAAGGCTAGAAAACCCGCAACCAATGCAAAACGTACTGCAAAAAAAGCAGCTAGTACAACCAAAAGAAAGGTTAGAAAAACTGCAACTAAAGCAAAACGTACTGCAAAGAAAGCAGCTAGTACAACCAAAAGAAAGGTTAGAAAAACTGCAACCAAAGCAAAACGAACTGCTAGAAAAGCTAAACGTTAGAAATAATTTTTAGTTATTCTCATTTTTCTCTTTTTATCATAAACCATTAAAAATTCTCATTTTACTGTTGTATTTTTTTGGTAAAAACCAAATTTCATCAAAGGTTATAATTTTGACACTCTATACTAGGATAGACAAAAATGTCTTTAAATCCACAAAATAAAAAATTCAAAATATATGCCATAGTTCTTGGATTAACAGGAATAGTTGTTACAGGAGCTTATTTTATTCCTGCACAAAGTACTGTAATTAGTATTCCTGAAAAACAAGTTGAAGACCAATATGATGCATTAGGCTATGTGCAAAGATTTGTTGTTACAAGTCCAACATTTGTTTTTGATGGTGACATTAATACACTTCATATGGACTATTTGGGCTCTACAAAATCTATTCCTTCTCAGCATATGTTCCGTGCAACATTTGATTCATCTCATGGTGGTTTTGGAAATAGAGAAGGACAATTCCTAATCCAAGTTATTACTCCTCACACAATGGAAATCATTGTATCTGAAGGAAATGTAATCTCTGCAGTTACTGATGAAACCTGGGATGAATTAAACAATCAGTATGTTCTAAAAAAACCTCAATTAAAACTGCAATCTAGTCAAGACTCGATAATAGAGTTTGAAGGACAAGTAATAGACTATCAAACACTTGTTAGCGCAATAAAATCCCGTGGCCTTTTGGTAAAGCAAGTTGATGAGATTATCGACTCTCCATTCTTAGTCTCCACTAAAGTTCTCTCTGTTAGTGATATAGATCTACAAGTCTATGAGTTTGGTTCAGCATCAGAAGTTCAAAAAGCCATAGAAATGGTTTCTTTAGATGGAACTGAGATTGGATTGAGTATAATTAGATGGATGGATGTTCCTCATTTTTACAGCCAAGGAAAAATAATTGTTCAATACATTGGACATGATCCTGAAATGATTAATCTGCTTGATTCATTGTTAGGCAATCAGTTTGCTGGTATGTAGATTTAATTTTTTTATTTTTTCTAATTTCAATCAATTGGACGCAGAAATTTTTCAAACACAATGTATGCCTTCTAGTTAATTCACATCTCGTATGATCTGATTCTTAGCATCAACATAATTACTACATGTATCACAAAGCCAAAGTGTCACATTTTCTGCTTTAATCCATTTTGGCAATCTTCGATTATTACATTTTTCACAAAACAAACTCATGGTTTATCCTAGTTCTAGCTCTATTTGTACTGGCCTAATTTTCTAATCTGATCTTGTTATGCCATTCTTGGAAAAATGACTAAATCTTATACAGATTTACTTGTTTTTTTGCCCCATTTTAACTCAAATTCTTTCTGAGTTATTGGAATTCGAGTTTTACACTTTGTGCATCTACGCATTTTATTATGTTTTGAATACCTCCAAACATGTGGTTCACTTTTTTGATGACAGTTCATGCATATCTGAATTCTATGTCAACTTAAGCGTATTGGAATTCAAAATTCATGTTTTTACACATCATAACTACTAATTTGTTAAAGAAACTTTCAATTGTTTCTCAAATTAGAATTTTGGTTGAAACCAATATTGTGAATGCAGATATTAACCCAATTGCCATGATGTTGAGAACTAAACCATGTCTTACCATTGCCTTGATTGAAATCTGTGCTTTTTCATAAATTAGTGCATTCGGAGGAGTTCCCATGGGTAGTAGAAATGCAAATGATGTTGCAACTGTTATTGCAAACAAAACTGGTAATGGTGTCCATCCATAAAGAATGGCCATCGTTCCAACGATTGGAATGAAAATTGCAGCTGTTGCAGTATTAGATTTAACATTAGTTAGAAACATAATCATTGTGACTAAAACAATAATTACTAATTCAAATGGATAGTTTCCAACAAATGAAAAAGAATGGGCAATCCAATTTGCCAATCCTGAATCTACAAATGCTAAAGACAACGCAAATCCTCCTCCTAACAAGAACAACAATCCGTAAGGAAGTTTCTCAATCCCTGCCCAATTCATCAAGCTCTCAGAACGTGTCTTTGGCAAAATAAATAGGGAAATACCACCTAAAATTGCAATTACAGAATTTGTAATAAATGATCCTTCGGGTTGCCATAGAGGAATTGTGAACATCAATACAAGCACTCCTACAAGTACACTTAGCACCGTTTTTTGCTCCATCGTCATTTTTCCAACTTGTGTCTTTTCTAACAAAATGATTCTCTTGATTTCAGATGTTGTTTCATGATTATTTTTTCCAATTTGTGTATTCATGTATAATCCACAAAGAATCAGCATTGAAAATGCAAGTGGTGTTCCAAGTATAGACCATTCTGCAAAAGTTACTTTATGTGAGAACATCTCCATTACTGTTGCAGCATAAAGTAAATTTGGTGGTGCACCAATCAAAGTTGCTACACTTCCAATGGATGACGAATATGCAATGGATAACATGAAAATCACCTTGAACTTTGTTGTAACAAAATTTGTTTTAGATAGTGCAGTCAAAATTATTCCTGCAATTGGAAGTAATATCAAAACAACTGTGGTACTCATCACTACTGTAGAGAGTAATGCTGTAGTAATCATAAACCCCCAAACTATTCTTTTTGGAGAATACCCAAATATTGAAATTAATTCAAATGCAATTTTTCTATGTAATCCTGATTTTTCAATTGCAAGTGCAATCATAAACATTCCAAGTAATAATATGATTATTGGATGCATGTACTCTGCTGCAATTTGTTTTACTGGGAGTATTCCTAATAATGGAATTAATCCTATTGGAAGTAACGCTGTTGCATAAACTGGTATAGCTTCTGTGATCCACCATACAATCATCCATACAGAAATAGCTAAAACTGCCTTAGCAGTATAGGACATTCCTTCTGGTGTTGGCATAAATAAGATTAGGAAAAAAAGTAAAGGTCCTAAACCCATACCTAATTTTCTTAAATTAAATTTCATCGTTTTATTTTCTCATTTTGAACTATTTTACTAGTTTTAATTCCATTTTAGATGTACTCCTAATTGAATTTGCTGAATCATCAAGTGGAACAAGAATCTTTTTGAATTTTACCATGTTCAAGCGTGGTATATTCAATCATTGTTGATAAAGATATTAGATAAATTTCAAATTTGAAAATGTTTATCATACTCATAAAGCAAACAACTAATCAAGATTAGAATTGAGAAAAATTGAAGTTATTTGTTATGAGCAACAAAGCAAAAGCTTAGAATATACTTTTAAAAAATACAAAATCCCATTTCATGTTGAATTAACTATGGCAGAAGATGAAAAACTTCTTCGCTATACTGGAATATGTCCTGATTCTTTGGCAAACGCATTAACAAACGAACTAAACAAAATTATTGATACAAGAAAAAAAGAGTTGTATGTGACTAGTTTGGCAATTGAGGCCACCCTATCTGATTACCTTTCAAACTATATCAAAGAACTTGATAAAAAGAAAGTCAAAATAAAAAAGAAGAAACTCATTGAAGAATACGAGTCATTAATTGAGCCAAATGTAAAGTTTAACAAAAATCTACTTTTCATGATTGTTATTGCAGCAGGAGTTGCAGTGGCCGGATTATTTGCAAATAATGCATCTTTGGTAATTGGTGCAATGCTTATCTCCCCTTTGCTTGGACCGATCTCTGCTTTTTCATTTAACACTGCAGTGGGTAAGACTGACAAAATGCTCAAGGCATTTGTGTCTGGATCAGTTCTACTTGTTTCAGTCATTGCAACTGGTGCCATAGTAACTGGAATTACTGTACAATTCGTAGATTTGCCATTAACTGATGAAATACTATCTAGAACTATTGTCTCTCCTGTATTTCTCGCAGTAGCAATTGCGCTTGGTTTGGCAGGTGGTATCGCAATGTCTTCAAATATTCCTGGAATTTTAGTTGGTGTTGCAATTGCAGCAGCATTAGTGCCTCCTGCAGCTGTCTCAGGAATAGGAGTGGCTCTATGGGATTTTGAAATCTTTTCAAGTGCACTAACTCTAACAGCAGCTAACATTATTGGTTTGGTATTGGGAATGATGGTCGTATTCTTTATTGGTGGTGTCACTCCTAGAAAGTTTTACGAAAAAGAAAAGGCTCAACGACACATGATTATTACAATTACCATTTTTATTGGACTGAGTATATTGCTTGGATTCTTATCACTAAAACCACAATTTTGAAATTTCATCTAAATTATAGATATTAAAATAAATTTTGAAAACAAAAACACAATTCAAAACTTGTTATTGTTTTGTAGTTAACAGATGACACTGGGATTCATGATGTATGGTATTAATTATATCGTCATAAAGTGACATTTCCACCATGGATAGTTTGGGATAATCGACTATTAGTAGATCAATTTTGTTTTCTTTAACATAGTCAATTACCCAATGTGAAACAGAATCAGTTAATCCAAATTTTGTTTTAATTTTAACTCCTTTCTCCAAAGCAATTTTTTTCCAATTTTCTAATTCTTTCTTTAGTTTTGAAATCTGAGCTTGAGATCTTTTTTTGTCCGATTTTGTCTCAAAAAAATACAATTTTGGTTGGATTTTGTGCATGCATTCAACTACAGTTAACTCTGAATCAAATTTTTTTGCCATCTCTAATCCTATGTTAAATGATTTTTTGGTGTGGGTTGGAGTAATAATTGCAACAGCTATGTTTTTGAAAATTTTTGCCATTTTATCTTATAACCTAATTTATTGTTCTAACTTTAAAACCCTGGGTAAGTTTTGCTAAATTAGTTAAATACAATCTCATTTTGCTTATAGATTGATTTGAATTTAAAGAAGTTTCTTGGAAAAATAAAAAATTATTGCTAGCCTAATAAACCGCTAGCAACAAGATAAGCACCTGCTCCCATTCCTACTATTGCACCAATTCCCATGCAGATTAGATCGAATTTGACAACTTTTTTGAATGGAGCATGTACCATTTTATCCCAGTTTGAGATTTGTTGTGTTTTCATGATTGTGATTAAGATTTGTCACACATAGCAAGTACTATCTTTCTTAGATTACTGGTAAGCTTATTAGCTTACTATCATATATGATAATTAATTATCTATCAAATGCATGCGAGAACAATGTTTCCCTAGACCAGAACAAATTTGTGAACTTTTTTCACAATGTTCTCGCTATTACTCCATTATCAGTAAAATTTCATTTTCATCAAAGGCTTTAAAGAATAATTTTGTAGAAATGTTATGAAAGTTTTCTTAACAGTCATTGTATTGTTTTTCTTGAGTTTTACAGTGTTACAATATTCTTTTGCAGATGAGACAAAAATATTATTCATAAGTCCTAATCTGGTTGATTGTGTTGGTGTTGCACCCCAAAAGTGCATGCAAGTCAGAGAAGATGAAGATTCTCGATGGCAGAATTTCTATAATTCAATTGAAGGATTTGATTATGTCCAAGGAAAATCTTACACTATATCTGTCAAAATCACCGATGTAAATAATCCACCTGCAGACTCTTCAAGTAAAAAATACACTCAGATAGAAATTCTTGACCAAAAATCATACTCTAAACATATTCCATACAATAACTTGTGTGCTCCAGGGTTTATTTCCCTAGGTGAAATTTGTGTTCTAAATGACCGATGTGGACCTGGAATATATCCTGGTAAGGTATGCATTATGGATGGAATGAAACAACCCTACCTTAGACCATCGCTTCAAGGAAATGCAGGAATTGCAGCATCTGATGTTATATGTGCAGAAAACTTGAATCTTATCTTCAAATCTCATGATGGGTCTCCTGCATGTGTTAGCAATCATGCAATGGAGAATCTGGTTGAGAGAGGCTGGCAGAAGAGTTTTCCAGTTTTTGCATGTACCCTAGAATATGCACCTGTTTGTGGAATTGATGGAATAACATACGGCAACAAATGCATGATTAATTCTCAACACATTACAATTGATCATACTGGTGAATGTCTTGAATAGATTCATTCCTATCATTTCTGTAGTTGGAATCAGTATTTTGATTTTAGTGGTGGGTTTGTATTCATATGATTCTAAGCCAATTCCTCCTGTTACTCAGCAAGATCTTAGATTGATGATAGATGATTGGATGAATAACTCGGATAGAAATGATCTAGATCAACGCTTAGAAATCATGAAGGCATATTATACATTTGAAGAGTCAGGGCAAAAATTAACTGATGACCAGGATGGTCGAGTAATGTTAAACCAAATTCGAAAGATGATTAGTTTTGATATTCCAAAAACAGAACTTGATCAAATCAAGCAAGACATTCGAAATGATCTCAAAGAAAAAGGGTTTGAAATTAAAGAATGATTTTTTATCTTTCAAAAATAGATAATTAGAACCATTTATGACTCTCTATTGAGAAGAGAAAATGAAACCAAAGATCCTCGCTTTTGCTGGAAGTACTCGTACTGATTCATTTAACAAAAAACTAGTCAAAGTTGCTGCTCAAGGAGCAAATGAATCAGGAGCAGATGTAACTGTGATTGATCTTCGAGATTACCCTTTGCCTCTGTTTGATGAGGATTTGGAAAAAAATGAAGGAATACCATCTAATGCAAATAGATTAAAAGAACTCATGTCGTCTCATCAGGGATTTTTAATTTCATCTCCTGAATATAACAGCTCAATTTCTGGAGTTTTAAAAAATACAATAGATTGGACATCTAGACAAGGTGATGATGAGCATCAGTTATCCTGCTACAAAGATAAAGTTGCAGGATTGATGAGTGCATCTCCTGGAGGTTTAGGTGGGTTGAGAGGTTTGGTTCATGTTAGAGCAATTCTTGAAAATATGGGAGTTTTAGTAATTCCAAATCAAATCGCAGTATCAAAAGCTCACGAAGTCTTTAATCCTGACAATTCTCTAAAAGATCCTAAACAAGAAGAAAAAGTGAAAAGTATTGGAATTGATTTGACCAAACTTTTACAGAAACTCTATTCCTCGTAAGAAAGAATGATTTGAATTTTTTAAACAGCATTTACATTAATTAGAATACTGGATAATCTTCATTATTATAATGCTATATGGCCAAACAATTTACAAAATTAGATCAGAACATGATAAAATCTTTGGAATTTTCAATATTTGTTGTGTAATTAATTTCAATATGATGTAATCGTTATTGTTGGAGACCTTAAGCTGAAATAGTAAAATTCAGCTATGTTGATTAAATGAATTAATTAATGTTTTAAGCGAAATTTGCACATGATTAAAAATAAAACACTTTCTAAAGTTTCTAACATTCTAGATTTAAAAATATTATATTTGTTGAGATGAATTTCTAATGATTAAACAACAAATGAATATGCGTGTAAAACAAGATAAAATATTCAGTACATGCAAACTAAAAGGTAGTTGGAAACAAAAAGACAAAAGTCAGAATTTCAGATCTAAAGAAAATGGTTCTTCGATAACATTAACTTTACAGGGAGGTTTGACTGAAACTCTTTCTTTTAAAAAAGGAGCAGACGTTTTCATAAAAGGAGATTTAATCCAATACTATGATCAGGATTTACTGTAGCTGCAAATGTCCGAATTATTTTATGGTTTTCTGTCTGTAATAATCACAATTATTTTTTATTTTATTTCTAGACAGATAATTAATAAAAAATTACAAGATCTGCAAGGATCTGATAAACTTCTAGGGATGGTATCTATTGGAATCATTGTTGGAGAGTTAATTTACTTAGGTACGTCCTTTGGATTGTTTAATCTTGCATTAGAGGTAATTGCATCAATAGGTGCTGCAGCAGTGGTGCTTGGAATAGCGCTTCAAAATCAATTAAAAAATGCAATTTCTGGAATTAGCATATTTCTAAATTCCCAAATCAACGTTGGTGACACTATTGAATTTGATTATGTAAAGGCAAAAATTATGGGATTGCATTTAACAAAAACAATTGCAGTGACTGAAGATGGGATTAAGATGATTATTCCTAATCATAAATTCAGTGAGGAAATGGTGTTAGTTTTTCCAAAACATTAGTCTGATAGTGAAAAAAATCTAATTACTAATGTCATTACAACTCCTATTACTACGCTCACAGAAATTACAATGATTAGGTTTTTTCCACTATGGAATCTGCATCATAAATTTTATTTAATCTATTCCTGCTCCGCCTGTGGTATTTTTACTAAATTCTTGCAATTTTCTTGAACATGCAAGAAGCTCTTCATCGGTATGCTTACCTTTTGGTCTTCTACACATTGGACAATTTTCGTCTCCCGATGATTGTTTGGATGGTGCATTCATCATGGCAAATAACTATGTAGTTATCCTTTATAGTAGTTTTCATTAATTTGAACTAATTATGAATGATAATTTTACTTGTATGAAACCAATTGCATTTATCTTTACATTACAAAATCACACGTATCATTTTATAATTAAAAAATATTAGATAGTTTTATAAAATGTGAAATGATAATATTCTGACAACATGACAGTGTTAAATGATCAAAAAAATAATTCTAGTATTTGTAATTGTAATTTCAAAAATATCTTTTTAAACAAATATCTGGGATTCTGATAACGAATATTTTGTTATGATGAGTTTACAAGAAACCGTTTGTCAAAGATGTGGAAAAAATTCTGTTGTCACAGATGTAGAGTCACATGAAATATTTTGTTCAAATTGTGGGATGGTAATTGAGGAAAGAGTAAATGATCGAAGAGCTGAAAGAACATTTGCAAATTCTCCTACAAACAAATCTCACACAGGTGGAAAAATATCATTAGCAAAACATGATCGTGGTCTTAGAACAATGATCAATCCTTTTGATAAAGACTCTGCGGGAAATCTCTTATCCACACCAATGAAATCCTCTATGAAAAGACTCAGAAAATGGGATTCTAGAAGCAGTATTAAAAGACATGATGAAAGTAATCTTCAATTTGCACTTTCTGAAATGCTAAAGGTAAAAGAAAAATTATCGTTGCCTAATGCTGTAATTGAAAAAGCATCTTATGTTTATAGAAAAGCCCTAGAAAAAAAACTCATTAGAGGCCGTTCAATATCTGCCATTGCTGCTGCATCTCTTTATGCTGCATGCCGTGAATCTGAGACTCCTAGAACAATTCGTGAAGTTGCTACCTCCATGGGGATAAAACTCAAAGAAATTACGGCTAGTTATAGGCTTATTTTCAAAGAGCTTGAGCTTAAAGTGCCTGTAGTTGATTCAGTTTTGTGTATTTCAAAAATTGCAAGCAATGCTGAAATTTCTGAAAAAACTAAGCGATTTGCCATTAATATTCTAAAAAAAGCAAAAAAACAAAACTTGTTGGCTGGAAAACATCCGATGGGTGTTGCTGCATCGGCTTTGTACCTTGCAAGTATTAATTTAGAAGAGAATAGAACTCAAAAAGAAATTGCTGATGCAGCAGGAATAACAGAAGTTACTGTAAGAAATCGATGTAAGACACTCAAAAAATTAATTTGAAATTACATTAAGAAATATTCTTCAATGTAATGGTTTATCTAGAATTTCTGTAACTTCTCTCCATGTTGATGTAGATATGATGGTAAGAATAATACTATACTACGTCGAACAATTTTTAATCCTGATTTAATACTCATAATCATAATTCTAAATTTTTATCAAAAAACAATATAGGTGTTAAAATCTTTATTGTATTATTTATTCAGGAAAAATTCTTCCTACCAAAACGCCACTTCTCCAATCTTTTTCTTTCATAATCTTCAAGATCTCTATTTTTCGTCATATTGTAAATTAGTGAAAAAAAGATATAAAATATTATAAAATAATTTATTTATTTTAAAGTAATAAGCTTACAAAATAATAAAAACTATTTTCTGTTATCCTAGATTATGGATCATTCCTTTCTGTTGCTTTCTTGCACGATTCACAAAAATCAGATTGTAGCAGAAAAACTTCGTCATTTAGATGGAGTAAAGGAAGCAATTCCCGTGTTTGGATCGTTTGACTGTGTCGTAAAAACTGACAAAATGACTTCTGATAATGTCATGCAACTCATAGTATCAAGTATACGTCCGCTTGATGATGTTATTAGCGTGCTTCCCCTCTATTCCTCGCCACCAGTAATATCGAATCCTCATGTACGATAACAGTCATCTTTCCATTCATGTTTTTGATGATGTAATTGTTGTCAAAAATCAAAATGGAATGGAAAAACATTTTCCTAGATGTAACATGACTAAAATAGAGATGTTCGTTTTAAACATGATAAAAAAAGGAAAACTAGATGAACTATTACAATAATCTATATCGCTAGCTTATTTTTCATAATCAAGCTTACAAAAAATTATCTTGCCTTATGTCTTATTAAATTCATGATGAAAACAATGGTGAGAAAATGAATATTTATGATAAAGAACAGATAGACTGCTCAAATTGTGGAAAATTTATTGGTGAATTAGATGTTGGCTCAAGTCTTATCTTTCCATTATGCAGTATATGCACAAAAAAAGAAAAACGAATCATTAGAAATGGTATATCTAGCATTCTTGTACCTGTAGATTTGACAAAAAAATCGACTAGAGCACTAGATGCTGCAATATATTTTACTAAACACCTTGGCTCATCTGTTACTGTAATGCAAGTTATTCCTGAAATAAATTTTGGGAGATCTCTTGTGATTAAGGATGTTCTCAAAGAATTACAAGACACTGCTGAATCCTCTATTAATTATGCCAAAACATACTGTGAAAATAAAAATGTCATCGCAAAACAAATCATTGTTAAAGGTGATGAGGCTGAAGAAATAATTAAAACTGCAAAAAAATATCATCACGACCTAATAATTATGGGTTCCTCTGGAAAAGGCGTTTTAAAAGAATTGGTTTTTGGTAGTATTTCCAATTATGTATTACAAAATTCACGAATTCCTGTCATGATTGTAAAAGAGACTTCAAAAAAATTAGGCACAAAAATTGATAAAAAATTACCAAAATCAAAGCACTCAAAGGAATCAGGAAGACATGGAAGTGGAATTCCATTGTCTGTGATGAAAAAACGAGCAGGTCTCAATTAAAAATTTACATTTTTATAAAATCTAATTTGAAATAATTGTTGTAATTAAAATTAAAATTATTACAATTGGTGTGGCATATTTTATAAATGAAATTGCATGATGTGGAATGTTGAATCTTGATGATGCATTGATATTTTCAAGAATTTTCTTTTTGTCTACAAACCATGTAACTATGACCACAAAAATCAACTCAGATAATGTAATTCCATATGTCCCAAAAATATAATCCATACCATCTAAGAATTTTGTATTAAAAATTTCCAAATTGGTACTACTGTAGCTTAATGCAGATGGTAAACCTATTATGATTATACCTATAATTATGATCTTGCTTGATTTTTTATTTGATATTTTGAATACATCTTGTAAAGATGCATTAGGTACTTGAAATAATCCTACTGCAGATGTTAAACCCGCAATCAATAACAAAAAGAAGAATATTGCACCAATAAAAAATCCAAAATTAATATTTGAAAAAATATTTGGTAAAACTTCAAAGATTAAAGGAATTCCACCTTGAGGGCTCATTCCAAAAGAAAACACTAATGCAAAAATTAACAATCCTGAAATTATGGAAACTGCTGTATTTGCCCCAATTATTATTGACGATGATCTAATCAAAGAATGTTTTCCACGTAGATAACTCCCATATGTCAAAAGTGATCCAGAACCTAGGGATAAGGAGAAAAATGCTTGACCGAGAGCTATTGACCAAATCTCAGGCTCATTTATCTTAGTAAAGTCTGGTTCCAAAAAATATGATATTCCTTGGTCTGCACCAGGAAGTGAAATAGCATAAAGCATTAATGGTATGATTATTCCAATTAGGCACAAAATCCCTACTTTGTTGAAAATTTCAATTCCTGATGTAATTCCACGATTAACAATTATGTACACAACTAGTGAAATTGCAATAAATGAAATTATTGGATAGTAAGATTGTGTAAATTCTTCAAATTCTAGAAACGATTGACCTAAATTTGAAATAAAAAATGAAAGAATCCATCCTAATATTACAAGATAATAACTTAGCATTGCAAATGAGACTAGTGCAATTAATACGCCTCCCCATCTGAATTTTTTTGAAATATTTTCCAATGCTGATACAATTGACAGTTTGTATCTACGTCCAATCCCGAATTCTAAAAGCATTAAAAGAAAACCAAAACTTGCAACAATAATTAAAAATGGAATTAAAAAAGCACCCCCTCCATTTTCTCCAACTATGTATGGAAATCTCCAAATGTTTCCTATTCCTACTGCAGATCCTACACAAGCAAGTACAAAACCTAACCCTGAACCCCATTTTTCAGATTTTATATTTTCATTACTCATTTTTTTGAGTGAAAACTTGCATTATTACAAATAAAAATTTATTACAAATAGAATATTCTAAGCTATAATTTTTATTTTAAGCTATGCGTTTTTGATTGTAGATATTTTTTCATATATCTTGCTTAAATTAGAAAAATTAGCTTACAACAATCTAAGTAATATCATGACTAATTATTCACATGCTGAAAAACTCTACTGATAGTTGGTCTGATCTTAAAAGTCATTATTTTCATAATTTGAAAACTTTACAGACTGCAATTACTGTAGTACATAATTCATCTATTGAATTAACACGACTTTACTCTGAAGTAATTAGAAAGTCAAAAACTAGCTCTCCAGAAACTACGAAACAATTTATTCATTCTTGGATTAAAAAAATTGATACTGATTATATTGAATTGATGCCTGTTATTAAGGAAGATTATGAGAAAATAATATCTGATCCTACTGAAAAATCTCTTCAAGATTTAGGATTTAAAATACAAGAAAAATTACAAAAAGACTCCATTTCAAAGTTGGATGCTTATCATGTAACACTTCGGGCTTTTTATAAAACATGGAAGGAGATGTGGCCAAACTAATGATTTGTGTTGTGTTATTATGAAAAATCTATTAGATCCAAACAATGATTATTTAAAAACTGAAGAAAATGTTAAAAAATATCTTCAAAGGTTATCTGATGCGCAAGTAAAATCATATTATGATATGATCGAATTCACTACTTTTCCTGTACTCTTGGCTCAAGAATACTCTAAACGATTTAAAAAAACTAAAAAATAAATCCATAAAATAATTGGAAAGATTTTAAGAGGAAATATATAATATTTTTTGTAATGGATAAATTTGAAATCGTATCTTCAAATTTTTTGGAGCTGGCAAGCGAGCAGAGACTCCGAATTCTCTCAAATCTTACCATCAGACCTCATAGAGTCTCTCAGATGGCTAAAAAACTAAATGTTACATCTCAAGAAATCCATAGAAATCTTGAGCGCCTCTCAAATTCTGGATTTGTCAAAAAAGGTACAGATGAACACTTTCACATTACTACTGTTGGGCAATTGATGCTAAGTCAAATGCCTTTGATGTTGTTTGTTTCCACCAATCAAAAATATTTCTTATCTCATGATATAGGACAACTACCTGTAAAATTTGCTCGAAGATTGGGTGTTCTTGAAAACTGTGAACACATCAAAGGTGTGACTTTGGTATTGGATACATGGAAGAAAATTTACAAAAACTCCAAAGAATTCATCTGTGATATCGTAAATGAATCTCCCCCTGGAATGGATGATGCACTTTTAAAAAGAATAAAAAATGATGTTAAGTATCGCCACATTTTTCGCAAGGATCTCAAGGAGCATGAAGGAAGAGAAGAAGACTTGCAAAAGCTTGGATATTATGATTTAATTAAGAAAAATAAAATCGAACGCAAAGAGATTGGCAATATTGGAACAATTCTAATTTTAAATGAAAAAGAAGCTGGAATAATTTTTTCAACTTCTGATGGCGAACCAGATCTTCGACACATGTTTTATGGAAAAACTAGTATGTTTCATGAGTGGTGTATGGATTATTTTGAGCATTACTGGAAAAAGGCAAAAAAGATTTCTAGGCATCACTCAAGAAAATCAAATACAAAAGAAGCTTAATTTCATAATTCTTGCTTATGCAAAATCATATACTATGTTTTTTTATTATATTTTATGCAGAACATTAATGACAAATTTGGCGTTCTAGTCGCGATTGCTGTGACTGCTATTGCAATAGGTGTTGTTGCTGGTTTTGAATTTGCTGCAAACAATTCAATTCAGCAACAAGGAACCTCTGTAATTGATAGAACCGTATCAGAACTACAAAATGCTCCTGATGTGTTTGATGATGTATCATCAAACGTACTAGAAAAAACAGAAAATTTGGTAACTGACATACCTCAAATTACTGATGAAATTTTAGAAGAATCTGAAACCCCTTCTGAAGTCTTGGATAAAACATCTGATGTGATAGTTGATGTATTACCTGATGTACCAAAGGTAGTAAAACAATCTGAAGGAAAATTACTTGAAACTGTAAGCATTCCTCTTGAGACAGGCACTCCTGGATGTGAAATATCTGATGCCTGCTACATTCCATCCAAAGCAGTTATGAAAAAAGGCGGTGAGGTAATATGGACAAATCATGACTCTATTCCACATACTGTTACTTCTGGCAATCCTCATGATGGTCCTGATGGGCTATTTGATAGTGGATTGATAATGGCTGGAGATACATACTCAATTAAACTAGATCTGGCCTTTGAATACGACTATTTCTGTCTGGTACATCCATGGATGCAAGGTAGCATTTCTGTAAAGTAATCCATTCTTTTTTTAATTATGTTCAAATAATTTTTCTAAAATATTGAATCTTCAACACACTATCCAAAATTATAAGTAATTTCATAAGCTATTGTTTTTAAAATTAGCTTATTCTTTTATCAATGTTAATGTGAATTTAGAACAAAGTAATCTCATGTTAAAACTCGAACAACTACAACAACTAGTTGAGGAAAAAGGTGAAGTCATGGTCATGTCTGACACTGGAGAAAAATTTGAACTCCACAAACACAACGTCAAATTTGACAAATCCTCCGATCTAGTAGAAATTGACGGTGATGCAAAAAAATTTTGGCTGTTGCCATCAAAAATTTCGTATTGCTGGACACACAACAAGGCAAAAGAAGAGTAATTCTTTTTTATTTTTTTCTAAAATGTAGTAATTTAGTAAAATTATTTGAGTTTACATAAAAAATTCCTGATGTGTATGTTATTTACAATATAAAATTACAACTTTTCCATGGCAACAAAAAAACGTACGTCTAAAAGAAAACCTGTAAGACGTATAAAGAAAGCTGTAAGAAAAACTGCTAGAAAAGCAAAAAGAACTGCCACAAAAGCAAAAAAAGCTACTCGAAAAGTCAAACGCACAGTAAGTAAGGCAAAGAAACGAGCAACTTTGGTAGCAAACAAAAGAAAAAGAGAACTTCAACAAGCAAATAACAAAATCAAAAGCATGAAGAAGGCTCTTAGAACCGCAGAAAAATCAGCTAGAAAAAAGAAAACATCTTATCAAAAAGCATTGAAAAGAGCATCAAAAACTCAATGATTTTGATAATGTGATCTATTTTTTTATTTTTAATCTAGTCGTAAATTTTTTAGGTGTTTTTGTATCTCCTGAAATTCTCACATGTGATATTCTAAATACCATTTAATTTCTCAGAAGAGCATTGATTTTAAATTGGATTTTATTGCAATTGAGATAGGTATAATTGTAATTCTCATAGGATTTTATGCTCTTTTTAGCGGTCTTGAAATTGCCATAGTTGGAACTAGACGCTCAAAAGTAATGCGACTTTATCGAAAAAAAGTATCTGGTGCTAGGGCTCTTTACAAATTAAAATTAAATCCAAGTATGATGACATCTAGTGTTAACCTTGGAAATACGTTGGTAAATGTTGCATCTTCGGTTCTTGCTGCCGATGTAGCAATCAAACTATTGGACAATCAAGGAGTGGGGATTACTATTGGAATAATGACATTTGTCATTTTGATATTTGGAGAGATATTTCCAAAAACATACTCATACATTCAATCTGAAAAAATGGCTTTACGATTTAGTCCGTTTCTTCTTGCATTTACATATGCTATGTATCCATTTGTTTGGTTCTTGGAACATTTAACAAAATCCTTTTTGAAACTAGTGGGAGGTAGTAATTACCCAAAACCAATCACTGAAGAAGATATCAAAGAAGTTGTTGATTTAGGTTTAACAGAAAAAGCTATTGAAAAAGAAGAACATAGTTTAGTTCGAAAAGCTTTGGAATTTGATGATAAGCCAATTATTGATGTAATGACTCCCAAAGAAGATATTTTTGCATTAGATGGCAATAGTAAGTTATCAAATGTTTTTTCATCCATTAAGGCAAAAGGATTTTCTAGGATTCCTGTATATTCTAAAGCCATTGAAAACATTGTTGGCATATTACACATATGGGATATTGCAAAAATACCTGAAAAGAAATATGAAACTACCAGAATTGGAAAAATTTCTAGAAAGCCATTATTTGTATATTCGAGTGAAAAAATCAGTAATTTACTTGTAGAAATTAAAAAAAATGAAAGCCATATTGCAGTTGTTTTAGATGATGATGAAAACTTGCAAGGAATAATTACCATCGAGGATCTTCTAGAAGAAATAGTAGGTGATATTGATGGAGAAGTTACTCGATGATATTTCTAGAAACAATCAAAATCACACCTATAATCATCAATGAGAATCACACTGTTTTATAATATATGAGAAAAGTGTGGGATGACTATTCATGGTAATAAGATCCTTCAAAATCACCACTCCCCAAGTCACTTATCTGATTAAAAAAAAATTATGGGCACAAGTCATAGTTGCGCTATTTTTAGGGTTGGCTCTAGGCATCATTTTAGGTCCTGAAGTTGGAATATTTGAAAAAAATACTGCTGAAGTAATCACTGAATGGTTATCAATTCCTGCTAATCTATTTCTAAAAATCATTCAAATGATAATTGTACCGTTAATCTTTGCATCTATTATCAGAGGACTCACATCGTCTGGAAGTTTAGAACAATTACAAAAATTAGGTTTGGGAGTAGCTGTATATTTTGTGATTACAACTCTGATTGCTTTAACAATTGGGATTGTTGTCGTTACTGCCATATCTCCTGGAAATTTTATAGACAGCACTTTGATTCGAGAAAGTTTTGGTCTAGAAGATGTACTACCTGTTGAAAAAACTGAGTTATCAATAATGGATATCCCCCAAAGTATAGTGGGTGTAATTCCAAGTAATCCATTGGCATCTTTTATGTCTGGAGAAATGTTGAGTATAATCATTTTTGCATTAATTGTTGGAGTTTCCATGATTTCCTTGCCAAAGAAGAGCTCTCAACCAATACTTGACTTACTAGAATCTATTCAAAATATCACAATGAAAGTAGTTTCGTGGGCAATGCGATTAGCTCCTTTTGCAGCATTCGGTTTGATGGCAAGTATCACATCAAAACTTGGTCTTTCTGCATTAGCAGTACTTGGTGCATACATGATTACAGTCATTATTGGTTTGTTTGTAATGTTGGTTGTCTATATGATTATAATCAAATTTTTTGCAAAGAGACCTTTAACATCCACATTTGCAATGATGAAAGATCCTCAACTCCTTGCATTCTCTACATCTAGCTCTGCTGCAGTAATGCCATTATCCATTAAAACTGCTGAAGAAAAAATGAAAATAAAACCAAAAGTTTCACAATTCATTATTCCATTAGGTGCAACAATTAATATGGATGGAACAGCACTATACCAAATTGTAGCTGTGTTTTTCCTTGCACAGTTTTTTAGCATTGATTTGGGATTTACTACAATTCTTCTAATCACAGTAACTGCTCTTGCAGCATCCATTGGTGCTCCATCAGCTCCGGGAACAGGAATTGTAATTCTGTCCACCATTTTAATCGCAGCCGGTATTCCTCCAGTAGGCATAGTTCTTCTACTTGGGGTTGATAGAGTTTTGGACATGACTAGAACAATGGTAAATGTTACTGGAGATCTTACTGCTTGTCTGTTCTTTGATAATCGAATTAATGCAGATGAAATAGATATTGAAAAATCAGGCTAGTCTGAGATTTGATTCAATTTTATTTTTGTATCTGGAAGTTTTGTGAATTTAGTTTGATGCCTACCTATTCTGATGCCCAAAAACGCTTCAAATCTTTATGATTCATAAAAAAGAAAAAATACCCAGTAATTTTTTTCTTACTTGGTATGATAATTATATCTAACTAAGTAAGTAATTACTACTTACTTTAAATAACATATTGAGTATACTATATTGTGAAAGCAAATACAAACAATAAACAAAATCTAGTAAGTGAAACAAACCAACAACGTTCAGTGTCATCTGTTGTAAATGCAAAAACCACTACAGAGGGAGAAGGATTTGTTGTACATAGAGCGTTTCCAAATGAAACTGTTAGAGAGTTTGATCCATTTCTCTTGGTAGATGAAATGGGACCATTTGCAGTTTCATCTGGTGAGGCAAAAGGAGCACCTGATCATCCTCATAGGGGATTTGAAACAGTAACATACATGATTGAAGGTGTATTTGAACACAAAGATTCTCAAGGCAACTCTGGTATTCTAAAATCTGGAGATGTACAATGGATGACTGCAGGTTCTGGAGTTATACATTCAGAAAT
Source organism: Nitrosopumilus sp. (assembly GCF_025698945.1). Classification (NCBI taxonomy): domain Archaea; kingdom Thermoproteati; phylum Nitrososphaerota; class Nitrososphaeria; order Nitrosopumilales; family Nitrosopumilaceae; genus Nitrosopumilus; species Candidatus Nitrosopumilus sp. The sequence goes on along the minus strand of NZ_JAILWM010000002.1, from coordinate 50,352 downwards.
GCCAGAAAAAGAATTTTCAAAAAGAGGAGGAACATTACATGGATTTCAATTGTGGGTAAACCTTCCAAGAAAAGATAAGATGATGAATCCTAGGTATCAAGATGTGCCCTCAAACAAAATCCCAACAGTAGAAGACAACGGAGTCAAAGTCAAAATAATTGCTGGTGAAGCTATGGGAAAACAAGCAGTGATTGATACTAGAACACCAATTATGTATCTCCATTATACCATACAACCTGGTGCAAAGACAGTACAAAAAGTTCCAAAAAATTACAATGTTTTTGCATATGTGATTGATGGTAATGGATTATTTGGGCAAGAACAAAAATCTGTATACAAAGAACAATCCGTGTTTTTTGAAAAAGATGGTAATGAAGTACAAATTGAAGCAAGCAAAAATTCAGATTCGCCTCTTCAAGTTTTACTGATTGCAGGTGTACCACTTGAAGAACCTGTTGCACGCTATGGCCCATTTGTGATGAATACTGAAGGTGAAATCAAACAAGCAATACTAGATTATAACAATGGGAAGATGGGAAAAATTGATTTTTAAAATGATATATTTTCATCAACCATCTAATCTATTTTTTTATAACTAAGTAGGGTTTTACTACTATGTATGACATTACAACGAAATAAAGAAGATATGAAAAGTCTAATTGAATGTGATGCAGAAGAAATATGGAGTGTACTTGGAAGAGCTTGGGCATTATTAATTTTAAAGAAAATATCAAAAAAAGATGTAACAAGATTCAATGAAATAAAAAAAGCAATTCCTCAGATTAGCAACACTGTTCTTTCTGACAGATTAAGAGAACTTGAAGAACATAATTTGATTAAAAAAAAGGTATATGCAGAAGTGCCAATTAGAGTAGAATATAGTTTAACAACTCAAGCAAAAAGCCTCGGAAAAATTTTAGTTCAATTAGAAGAGTGGGTTTTAAAACATAGAAAAGAGAAAATAAAAAAGAAATAGGAAACATCAGGCAACTTGGATATTGAATTAAAATTCAAAATTGATTATTTGGTATTTTTATTCAACGCATTTTTTGCTTTTGAATATTGGACTTTTGCTACAGCAACAGAGTTTGAATATTCTGTTTCTGCCTTTAGTTATGCCTGTTGTTTTGCAATCTGAGCTTTTGATGGAGGTTGTGTTGTATCACCAAAGGATACATTGTTTCCAAATAATACTGATGAGAAAAATATTACAGATGCAACAACTGCAAGATCTGACTTGGTAATTTTTTTATTTATCATAAACTGTAAAATGTCAATTTTACTAATTAACTAGAGTTCATTTGAATACGATTCATTTTACAATAACTAGTTGATTAAATGTGCAAAGTAGATCAATTAGAAATATAAATAAAAAAATCTGTTTCAAAATGTTTATTCTGTTAGTGTAATTTTGTATACTGTGGATCATTTGAGAAAAATTTTGAAATGTAATTAATGCCAACATTTCAAGATAATTGGAACAAACCTCCAACTGTTGGATTAAATCAACATATTCTTAACACCGTTAAAAAAGAACCCCCCCTAAAACCTCGGATACAGCAATCAGTAGGAAAACTAAATCAAACAATTTCAAAAATGGATTATATGTTTAAAAAATTACAAGAAAAAGACAAAAAGATTTTCAAGAGAATTGTTGAATCTCAACAAAGACATGATAGATACACAAGTAAAGTTTTAGCAAATGAATTAATTGAAATTAGAAAAAATGAAAACGTAATAAAAAATGTCAAACTAGCACTTGAACAAATTCAGATCAGATTATCCACTATGAATGAACTTGGAGATGCTATGGTTTCAATTGGACCCGCAATTACAATTCTACGTTCAATGGGGCCCGCATTAAGTAAATTCATTCCACAAGCAGGTGGAGAGTTTGAAGTAATGTCAGGACTATTGAGCGAAATAACTAGTGACTCATTTGGAGGAGACTTTGAATTGAATAGCATTTCAAATGAAGAAACAGATTCTATTTTAAAAGAAGCAGCAGTAATTGCAGGAAATAGAGTTGGAGAGAAATTTCCATCATCTCCCACTGCAACTTATTCTAAGATAGAATCAAGAATAAATCGACTCTAAATTCAAAAAAGTCAACTAGAATAATTAGTGATCAAACAACTGAAGCATTTTGTTGCTATCTTGAATCAATTTAGATAGAAATGAGCCAAAGTCTGATTGTTTCTTTTTAGGATCATTGAGCATTTTCTTCATCAATTGTACTTCATACTGCATTCCAGATTTAAATCCAATTTGGAATATTTTTGGTAATTTAGACAAGTTAGGTAGAACAGCAATTTCATCATTACTTCCATAGTTCATAGTTTTTTGGCTAGTTGAATTTTTAATTACAATTTGCAATAGTTTTTCATAATTGTCATATAGATTAGATTCAAGTTTTGTCATGAAGTATTTTTTGGACATTTTAGTAATTCGCTTAATACTTAACAATGCCTGATTAGATTCAACATCATCAAAATGCTGAGATGTCAATTCTACATCATAGGCTTCTTTGAATGCTGAAACAATATAAGAAATAGCATCTTTTCTACATGAAGATATGGTTTTTCCAAATGGGCAGTTCTGACAATTTGTTGTGTAATATCTAAATCCCTTGTTGCCAAAATTTGATAATACTAGTTTATTTTGATTTCTTAATTTAGTCATCACCCTAGAAACAACAGCTTCATCAAGTTCTAAAATTCGAGATATTTCTTGATTTGAGTATGACCCCTCATCTAGCAATTCCAAAACATCTTTCTCAATTTCACCAGGAGATCTTCTTGATTTTTCTTCAATTGCATCAGCTATGTAGTGTTCTGTTATCTTGTGTTCAGTTTCAAATTTTATTTGATTATTATCAATTACAACCATCAAACCTGAATTTGATTCAATTTTAATAATTTTTTGAAGAATTTTATCAATATTAGTTAATTTGAAATTTTTTAACAATAATTTTAGTTCGTTGATATTAATTTCATCTTTATCGTTGGAAAGTAAATACAATAAACCCCATCTGACTTTTTTCTCATCACTAGATTCAATTTTTCTAAGAATGTTACATATGTCTATTATTTTCTCCCATTTGATATTTTGTAAAACATCACCATCATCTTCAAGTAATCTAAGTTTTGATAAGATCTTTACGAATTCATCAAAATCTTCTAAGAGCGTCTTTGGAAGAGTTTTGATTTTTTGCCTGTCTGATTTTTTAAATTGTTCAAGAATGTTTTCTTTTAAAATAATTCGCTGTGCTCGAATTTCATCTGAATCATATTTTAGGTACTCAAAAAAGGATAAAAATACTGTATTAATTGAATCGGGTTTTAGTAACTTTAGGGCTGAAATTACAGAAGATGAAAGTGTCATGAAGGACAGACGTGCAACACAGATCTTAGATAAAAACTTGTAGATTAAAATGGAATAATAAAAAAGGATTAGTTAGAACCTAATCATAATCATAGTCTTCATCAGATTCATTTTCATAATCATCATCAAAGGTGTCTTCATCTGATGCCTTTATTCGATCTAAAGTCATAAAGAGGCATTTTCGTATTAGTTGATAAATAATACGGTAATTAACAATAAACGTACTTTTTACAAATCAATTGATTTCATGTACCTTTTTCATCAACTAGTTATGAATAATCCAAACTAATTCAAAAAAAATACAGGTTTTATCAAACCATCCTAATTAATTGTGGAGTGAGAATTTTGGATAAAAAGAAAAAATAAACTTAAGTGGTTAAATAATTTTTTTAATTTTCGCTCCATTTTCTGAATTTTCATTCTTTTTTCTTAACAAAAGATTCGAAGTACTTATGAATCCATAAATTTTAGCTTGCTTACTTGAAATCTAGATACATTGTTTTTGCAGTAGTTGGCGCACTTGTGCTTGTTCCAATGATCTCTGCATCCTTCGCTGAGCAAATCAAAGTAAAGTTTGGAGAAACTGTATCTTATGAACATTTGAAATTTTATTTTTATGACATTGAGGACTCTCGTTGTCCATCTGATGTAACGTGTATTTGGGAGGGCAAAGTCTTGGCAATGATTAGAATTAGCAACGCAACTCTTGATATTGGTGGTTCTAGAAACATTGGAAATGTAGAAAAGTCCTTTCCACCTTATGTGATTACTCTGACAGACATCCAGCCATATCCAATCAGCACTGAAAAGCCTGACTATGTGGCAACACTTGAGATAGAAAAACAAAACCCAAAACCTTCTGATTTTCGTGACTTGCAGACAGGCGAGACAATATCTAATCCTGAGGTTGTTATGATGATTCAGAGCCTTGGTGCAGGACTGATTATACTGTTTATCGTAATTTATGCCATAAAAAAGAAGAAAAGAAAATGAAAACTAGATTATCCCATGACATAGATCATTGATCTGAACAAATGATTCATGAACGTTATAAGCAAATTTTACCATTACTGTAATATGTCAAATGATGAATCATGGGAGCAATTACTGGGCTTGTCATGGATTGTAATTGATGATGATTAGACTCTATCTCTTATTCCTATCTAAAACTCCATTGCGGTGTAGTTTGGTACTCTAGTTATTCTGAAAATACTGCTGGCCTGTTTTGTAAAATTAGTTTGATACCTAAAAAAGGCCCAGGCCTTTGTGGATTCATTTTATGTTTTTAAAATAGAGAATTTAGGAATACTGATTATCAATTTTTAGAATCATCTTTGATTTTGTAAAATATACTAATATGTAAAAAAATTATGAAATTCTGTATTGGTTAGTCAGGGGATTCTAATTGGAGTCGCAGTTGGAGTATTTTTTGCAGGACTAGGAATAGGATACGCTGCTTTACAATCAACTACTCCTATAACACCAATGATGAATTCTCAACAGATGCAACAAATGATGAATGATCCTCAACAGATGAATCAATGGATGAATACTATGATGAATGATCCACAATTAATGCAACAAATGCATGATATGATGATGTCAAATCCTCAACACATGAATCAGATGATGGGTCCTATGATGAATACTATGATGAATGATCCTCAAATGCAACAACAGATGATGAGTCATATGATGAACCATCAAGGTATGATGAGTTCAATGATGAACAATCAAGACATGATGAACATGATGGGTTCTGGAATGATGATGGGCAACGCTACAGGTATGGCTCAACACCAATCAATGCATGATATGATGATGTTAGGAATAAGTGATCCTATGATGAAACAACAAGTAATTAACGAAATGGATAGACATCATTTACTAATGAAAGACTTGCTTGAACATGCTATTGATGATCCAGAATTAAAACAACAATTATTAGAAAAAATTGAAAAACATATTCAATCATCAAATCCATAATTTGAGAAATATCAATAAAATAGATATGTTAAATCCTGTGATATAGAATATGAAATTAGATAAGCAATACTCAATTACATCAGATGAACTGTATTCATCTCTTCAAAAAAAAGAACCTTTGTTATTGTTTGATCTAAGATTATTGGAAACATATAGTTCTGGACATATTGAGGGTTCAGTTCATGCAGTATGTGATGCAAAGTCAAAAGAAACCATAATGCCAAAGATTCCAAAAAATGTGAAAATTATTCTTATTGATGAAGATGGATCAATGTCATCAGAGATTTCTTCAATGATGCGTTCATTTGGATTAGATGCATATTTTCTAAAAGATGGAATGAAAGGATGGGATAAAGAACTTGTTAAAGGTCATCCCCCCGTTACTATCAAACCTGAGGATTTATGGAATAAACTCTCTGATGATAATGTATTCTTACTAGATGTAAGAGACAAGGATGAGTTTTCTGATTTTCAAATACCTGGTAGTGTGAATATTCCACTTCCAGATGTATTTATTTCTGAAAACATTTCAAAGATTCCCCAAGACAAAGAAATCATAACTATATGTCCACATGGGAACAGAGCTATGATTGCAACATTTGCGTTGGCAAGAAATGGCCTACAATCACATGTACTTGAAGGTGGTCTTGCTGGATGGAGTCAAGTTCTTAATTCAAAAACAGTAGCACAAAACCCAGATGTGATTCAAATTGAAAAAGTCGGAAAAGGTTGTCTTTCACACATGATCATATCAAAAGGAGAAGCAGTTGTAATTGATCCCTTGTTTCCACCAAAAAAATACCAAGAGATTGTACAACAACAAAACGCAAAGATAGTCAAGATACTAGATACACATCAACATGCAGACCATGTCTCATCAGCTCAACAACTCTCAGAGCTTACAGGTGCTACAATGTTTGAAAGTGGACATGAAATATGGGATAGAAATACAAATCTTCTAAAAGATGGAGACGAAATATTATTTGGAGATTCAAAAATTAAAGTAATTCATACTCCAGGCCATACTCCTGGAAGTCTTTGTTATCTAATTGATCAAAAGTATGTCTTTACTGGCGATATCTTGTTTATTGAAAGCATAGGAAGGCCAGATCTTCGAGACCAGGCCGAAGAATTTGCAAATCATCTTTACGACTCATTGCACAACAAGATATTGACTTTATTGCCTGAAACTTTGGTATTTCCAACCCATCATGGGGTAACTGTAAAGCCTGAAAATGGAGTATATTCAACTACAATAGAGAAGGCAAAGCAACATGATGTATTGCAACTATCAAAAGACGAATTTGTAAAACATATAGTTAGCATTACGGTTCCAAGACCAATGAACTATCAGAGAATAATACAGATAAACAAGGGAACAATTCCGTTGACTCTAGCAGACATTCCTGATTTAGAACTTGGTCCAAACAGATGCAGTATTGCAGGAACATAATTTTCATTTTTACCGACGGTATAAAATATAGAATCTGCCTCGTTTTTCATACCAAAACGAATTACAATAAACACTGATGAAGACAATCTTAAACAAGCAACACTGATCAAAAAATCTCCAAGACATGTCAGCCTATCCAGAGTTGTTAGTGATACAATTAGAAACTGCATAAAGGTTTTTTCCAAGGATATGTTTCTTCATCCCCTATTCTGCACCTTTAGAATCTTCTAGTGATTTGCTTTTTTTGACCTCTGTAAAAAGACATTCGTCATAACAATGACTAGTTTCAGAATTTCTCATAATCTTTCCACATTTTTTGTAGAACTTTCCCATATGCACGATTGTTTATTTTCAAATAAACTAAATTCGTTGATTCTCAAAACTGTTATTGTGATATTTAATACTTGGTTGATCTTGGTTTAATAATTATCATATCTTATGAAAATTGTTAGTTAATGGATGTCAAAACACATCTAACAAAAAAAGAAAAAACTAGGACTGTAACTTATAGGCTTCCAGTAAAACTGGTTGAGGCTTTAGAGACTGATGCAATGCAACAAGGAATCTCTCAAAATGTATTGGTTAGACAAATTCTTGAAAAATATATTCAATGGGATAGGTTTGGAGACAAAATTGGAATGATTCCAGTTCCTAAAGATATTTTACAATCACTAGGGGTAAATTTGGAAAACCAGGACATAAACATTATAGTTGATCTGCTAAAACCAATAATCAAAGACAATGTCCTGTTTATGAAAGGAAAGTATGATCTAAAACGTTGTATAGAAACTTTAGAAGAGTATATGCGTGCTTCTGGGATGAAATCAGATCACAGAGTAGAAGGGTCTTTACATCATTTTATAATCCAACATAATCTAGGAGCATCTTGGTCGCTATTTACCGAACAATTACTAGCTGAGATATTTCACGAATTTCTACCAGAAAAAAAGATCAAGACTGAAACGACAGAATCCACTATCATAACTACAATATCTTTAGGGGCAGATTTTGACGAACATGAATATTAAAAAAGAATTAATTGTTGAGAATTAACTCAACTTCTACGTTGCCCTCATTGAAATTGCACTTCATTCCTTGGATTTTGCTTTTGTACATGAACAATCTCTTACCATCTTCACTTATCATCCCAGATGTTACAAGCAATTTGTTATCATGAAGCATTTGGATTCTTCTGTAGACTGTACTTATTGGTATTTTAGTCTCATTCGTAATCTCTATTGCAGACTTTGGTTGAGATTTTATTATTTCTAGTATTGCTCTACAGTATTTGTCCGATACAACTTCTAACATACAATTTTTTCTTTCAGAATCTTGTATTCTGGATAGTTGGAGTGTTTGCATGAATAGATTTTGATATTATTGCATATAACGACTTAGTCAACACTATAGTGCATTGTCATACAACGTATACTTCTATATTATATCCAATTTTTACCTAGTAGAATCATGTCTGCAATAAAGAGACAGCCAAACAAAAAATCATCAAAAAACTCTACTCTTATGATAGGAGGGATTATTTTGGCAGCTGCAGGTCTACTTTTTGTATATCTGATGGCATACACTACACCACAAGAAAATGTGGAAATGGTAAAAGTGATCGCAGTCACTGATAATGGATGTGTTGCTGAAACCCTTGATGGATATGCAGTAAATATAGGTAAATGTGATGCAAAACCAGGTCAATATGTTGATGCTTTAGTTGATCAAAAAACCAAAGAAAGAGCAGCACTGATGAATCCCACAAACTAACTTTTGATTTTTTAATCAAACCAATATTAGGAAAACCACATTTGGCGTTCAAATCATATGTGAAGTATTTTTCTAATGGCTAATTCTACTTTATTATCATTAAGAATTTTGGATTTATTTTATTTTGATATTAATCCTAGAATATCTCTAAACGTAATGATTCCTTCAAGAGTATCTCCGAGATTAACTAAACAACAAGTAGTGTCAGTTTTTAGCATTAAACTTAGAATCTTATCAAGATCATCATCAGGAGCGCATTGAGGAACTCGTGTTCTACCAATATCGCCAATTTTAAAATCCAATTTATGTGCAGTTCGCATTCCAACTGATCTGTTTCCCTGACGTTCTTGAGGTAAAACATATTCAATTACATGTGCAGGAGTGAGAGTCTGTTTGATTTTTCCACCATCCACAACAGGTAAATGATCTAATCTTTTTGAAGTCATGATTTTCTTAGCGTTACTAAGAGGTTTTTCTGAAGATATTATTATGGGGTTTTTAGTGTAAATCATCTTAGCTTTGATCGATTTGTTGCCTTTAGTTGAAAGCAACTCCAAGATTCTTTTTGCAGTAACTATTCCGATGATCTCATTATTTTCCACTACTGGCACTTCACGAGTTCTGTAATCAGAAATAATCTTTGCAGTCTTTCTACTTGCACCTGCTCTCATACACGTACTAAGTATTTTGTTTTCATTAAATTGGACTCTACACCCATCTGATTTGTAAATAAAGAATTTCCTTGGAGCTATGATAATACTTACTATTCAAAGAGATTAATCTTTTACTTGTGAATTTTGTTATGATTATTTTATGTTTCTTTTATGTTTCTTTTACACATAACTTTAGTCAAAAACAGATTAATTATTTTCAAGATCGAAAATAAAACCCAAAATTACAAATTATTGGATTTAAAAAATAAGCAGAAAAGATTATTGTACTTTTACAGATCTTTTCTTTGGTACAAGGGTTGGTTTGATTTTTGGCAGAGTTATATCCAATACACCGTCAGTTAGTTTTGCCTTGACCTTTCCAGGAACTACTTTTTCAGACAATGGAATGGTCTGATAGTATGACATGCTGTGTCTTTCTTTTCTCAAATAGTTTTTCTTTTTTTCTTCTTCTTTGTGTTCTCCAGTAACCTCAATTGAATTGTCTGTAACGTTGAGATTTATCTCGTTTTTCTTCAATCCTGGAACATCCATCTTCATTCGGAATTGTTTTCCTTCATCAATTATGTCATATCCAGCTTCAGGCATTTTGGGAAATGAAAAATCCATTCTTGGAAAAGACCAAAATGATTTTTCAAGATCTCTTTTGAAATTATCTATTGCCCTGTCAAAATCTGAAAGATTTGACAGTGTAGGAAATGATGTTGGTTTGTTTGCAGGTTTTTTAGCCATTAATTTAAGAACTTTTTATGATTTATCAATAAATTGGCAATTCTCACTTATGAAAATGATGCCATGTTTTTGCATTAGTCATTCATTGAACTTGATAATTAGGATCTTCTTTATTTTATATGTCGTAGATTTTAGACTATGGATTACCAAGAACTAATGTATGTAATAATCTCACTAATAATTTCAGTGCTGGCTTTTCTGACAATCCGAATAATCATCAACAAAAAATTAAGCAATCTAATTGGTGTTCAAAAACTAACTGGACTTTTCTCGTTAATAATTATAGTAATTGAGGCATCTTATCTTGGATTTGTATTTGGCTTCTTTGATCTTGCCTCGGAAATGATAGCCTCTATGGGATTGGCATTTGCATTGTTTACATTTGCACTCTTTAATCATTTGAAAAACATTGTATCTGGAATAGGCTTGTATCTAAATCCTGAAATAAACATAGGCGATATTATTCAGATTGGAGATGCGAAAGGAAAGATTTCTGAAATACACTTGATGAAAACCATTGCAATCGCTGATGATGGTCGCAAGATATTCATTCCAAACCTAAAATTCTCTGAAGAAGTTTCAATTCTTACTAACAAGTAAAAGCAGTACCTACAAGCCTGTTACTGGGAAATCCCACAATCAATATGTTTTCTTTAGATTGTGGGTTTGATTCTCACAATATTTTTTATCTGTTTTTGAATTAAAAGAAAAGATCTGATTTTCTTGACTGATATTTACTTGTAATATGATTCATGGAAACGTATGATACGGCATACCTGAGTACAACGTATTGGGTTAAAACCCTGCGTTTCCATGTGTTGTATCAAACCAAAGTTCAATACAGTATACCATACGGGAAAATCCTAATTAAACAAGTGGTATGATTCTCAATGTTGAATTTTTAAACATGATAACTTTAAACTAAGTTTAACTATCAAAGTATTATTTTAAAAACATGGATCCCAAATCACAAAAACAAATTGATGCTATCATGTATGAAACAAATGAAATAGTTTCTGCACTTGTTAATGAAATTAGAGCCATACGATTCTCAAAAATGGATGAAGGTGAAAAGCAGGCAAAATGTGATGTACTGCGAGAAAAATTTGAAAAAGTAATGCTAGAAGAGGATGAAAAAATCAAAAAAGTGATGAATATTGCCAATGAAAATTGATGAAATTGACACAGACTATGAGACAGTCAAGATAGATCAAATTGGAATTTTAGATCCACTTACAGGTGCAGTTCTCTTCAAAGATGAAAAAGTAGAGTTTCTTATGTCTGGTTTTTCATCTGAAGTAGCAAGTATCATTTCAGGTTTTATGGATGGAAAGCGTGAAGACCCTCCAACTGTCTATCGCCTTATTGAGCAAATTTGTGAGGAAAATGAGATTCTTTTAGTCAAGGTAAAAATCTATGAAAGTGGAGGAGTCTTTAGAGCAAATCTGTATTTTACTGGAAAAAAAGACATGGTGTTTAGAAATTTCAGGGCCTCTGATGCCATAGCATTAGCAACATACTATAACATCCCAATTCTTGTAAGAAAATCAATGCTAAAAAAAATTCAAAGTAACAACGATTCAGAATCAAATGAAGAACTAGAATAGATTAGATACTTTTTCAATTTTTGTGCGCAAGTATGTTTGACAAAGCTAGATACTTTAGGTATTTTCAACAATACTTCTGGATCAATTAACAATACATGTCATGGAACAATTATTGAAACAATTTCTGGTAATCCTCCAGTAGGCACTTGTCTTTAACCTATTTGCGTCTTATTTTGATCCCAAAATGGTATACGAATCCCCCGCGAAGTTGAACTCCACTGCGGTTTTATGTTTTAGTTTGATACTCTCCAAAAACTGCCTAGTTCTGCATAGTTATGAGCGTGTGGTACTGAGCTTGTAACTAAATTATGTGTGCCGGGGGCGAGTTTCGAACTCGCGACCTCCAGATTATGAGTATTGCCTTAGTTGGAGAACCGTTAGAGTCTACCAATTGAACTGGCACTCTAACCAGGCTGAGCTACCCCGGCATAGTATTAGCCTGAAAATTTGGGAAATTAAATGATTCTAAAATAATTTTTTGCTTTTTAATGAAAAATTTACTTTAATTCTTGCCATTTGACATTTTCATTTTTTACCCAGAGGAATTTCTTTTGTAATGCTGATGTGTACAATTTTTCCCATTCTGCACCCACTTCATCAGTCCATGCTTTGAAAACTCGTGGATCTATGTAATTTCTCAGAGATGTTCCAATGTTGTAATCCTTTGTCTTTTCTGACAAATCAATCTGTAATTCTAATTTCTCTAATCTCTCTTTGTGTTTCTTTTTCTGTTTTTTTATTTGCTCATTTAATGTCTTGATTCTTTTCTCTTTGGTCTTCTTTTGAGCATCAGTCTTTGGATTTGTTGCCTCTACTTTTTTGAGAGTCTCCTGTGTCTTTTTCCAAGGTTGATCTTTTTCTACTTTTTTGAGAGTCTCTCTCTTCTTTTCTAGTGATTGCTCAAATGTTTTAGGGATGGTTCTTTTATGATTACACATTATGGCAGCTTCAAGATTTGCCAATTTTGCATGATATAATTTCTCATTTGCAGTCTTTGATTTGATATCGTCATGTTTTACTAGATAGTCTTTAACAACATTTGTTGCAAGGTATGTTCTAAACACCTTTGCAGTTAATCCCTTGACAATGCTAGAGTAATATGCATTTACATGTCTTGATGTAATACCATCGAAAATCTCATCTTTTGGTTGTTTCTTTTCAATTAATTTTTTTAGATTTTCCTGAAATTGTTTATCGTGTCCTTGAGCAACTACTGTTTCTTGCCATCTTACACTGTCTTTACCTAGAAAGTCAAACTCAATTGCATTTGAAGTAATTTTGACATGCTCTTTTCGTAGTGTCGTAGCACCAACTGTGTCTGCCTCATCAGGATCCTTTTCGTCTCCTACTCTCATAGCAGTTCTATAAATTAAATAACATGCAGTAGCAATCCTGCTAATCTTTGGATCACTGCTTTTCATATCTTTTACAATTCTGTCTTTGATTTTTTCAATCTCTTTTGCAAGCTTTACTGCTTTTTCGTACTTTTCCTTGTCTCTATCTTGTTTTAATCCTGCAGTATCAGCTAGCCACACATATTTTCTCTTTTGAGTAAGAAAGTCCATCCAGCTGGCAAGCCACATAGAATCTTTATCGTGAATAATTTTTCCCCAATCTCCCTCTGGGACTTTTGCCTCTTTTCCAAGGTTTAGTGTTACATCTTTTGGGGTGACACGTGGTTTCCATTTTCCTCTAAGTGGATGCTCGCCTCTTCCAATGAAAATTCCTGGAGGCTCTGCCATGTAATTTCCAACTTCTACTTCTTTTCCATCCATGATTGCTACTCCGTATTTTGCCTTTAGCTTCTCACGAAGTTCTTTTCTTTTTGCTGCCAGAGCTTTTTTCTCCTCCTTTGTCATCATCTCACGTAGATCTTTTTCCTTGTCAACTATTTTGAAGGCATTTGAAAAATCAATATCTTCGTATGAAATTTTTCTAAATTTTGGATCTAGAGTTTTAGCAAAATCTGCTGTAAAGTTTTTTTGAAATACTTTATCTTGAGCATATGGAGTGTCTTTCTTTTTTGCCCACTGGTATACCATCTCTTCCTGATTCAGATCAAGATTGACTGTCTCTCCTTTGATCTTTATCTTAATTCCTTGAGCCTCATATTCAGGGGGGAATAAGATTCCATTATGTTGCAGAGTTTTCCATTTCATTCTTATCACTTTAAAATTGAGGACTTTGACAAAAACTCTATTCTATGTGTATATCAATTTAACGTACAAGTACGATGTCAGCTGGGAAAAAGCTCTTTACTCATGTATTTTTCAAATTCTAGGTCTGTTTTCATCTTTTTTGCTTCCAAAAACATGGCAGCATCAGTCCCAACAGTATATCTTGGCAAAATCTCCTTGTCATTAATTGCCTTGATAATCACTTTTGCTACCTCTGAAGGTGGTGTTCCCATCTCAACCATCATTTTTAGTCCTGCCAAAATGTTCTCTGTAAGTGATTTGTATTTAGGATCTGTTTTTGATTCTGGAACTTTCATTGAATTAAAAAAGTTGGTCTTTATCACCCCGGGTTCAATTAGAGTGGTTTTAATTCCAAACTGACCTAACTCGTATCTTAAACATTCACTTAACCCTTCCAATGCAAATTTTGTACTGATATAAGCCGGAGATCCAGGCAATCCTAGTCTTCCAACAACAGAACTAATGTTTACAATAATTCCTGAGTTCTGTTCTCTCATAATAGGTGCAACTTCTTGAATGATTCGAACAATACTGAAAAAATTTGTTTCAAACTGTTTTCTAAAATCATCAACACTCACATCTTCTGTACATCCAAACTGACCATACCCTGCGTTGTTAACTAGTACATCAAGTCTCCCACATTGAGTTTTGATTTTTTTTACAGCTGAAACAATTGATTCTTCTTTATCGACATCTAATTCTAAAACTTCAATTGATAGATTTTCTTTTTTTGCAGCATGCTCTAATTCTGCTGCCTTTTTTGTGTCCCTCATACTTGCAAATGTTACATATCCTTCTCTTGCTAATGCAAGCGAAGTCTCCAATCCAATTCCTGAAGAACTTCCTGTAATTAGAGCCACTTTTTCCATATTGTTGCTATACTTGTGGCATATTTATCCCATTTTGATTTTTCTATACTAATGGTCGGTCTCCCTCAGAGGGATCTATTAGTTCTGTCTCTTCCCCATTATTGATTCTCTCAAGAATTTCTAAGGATGAATACTTGTGTAGATACTCGTTGTTATTTCCACATCTATATGAGAAAGTACATCTTGGACACCCTGATTCATTTTGACATGGACATTCTTTTACGATATGCATACTTCGCTCAAGGGCTTTTTCAAATCTGTCATAGAGTGCTTTACTTGCACCACTTCCACCTATTGCACCATCATAGATGAAAATCAAGCCTGAAGTTCCTAGTGAAATTCCACCTAAATCTTGTGAAACTCCACCTGTAATCATGTTACTCCCCTCAATTACCACATGTTCTGTTGCGTGATATCCACTAGCTTCTGTATACTCTTCATCTTCTGATTCTTCAATAATTTTGAGTGGTCTTGGTGCATGAAATACGATTCCCTTTGTTACAAAATCATATTCCAAGGGATCATCAAGTAATACTTTTTCTCCCTGAGTGACCTCTTGTCCGAGCTCAATGTTGACATATCCGTAAACCTTCTTTTGTATATGTAATTTGCAAAACGCTACTTCCACACCTCTTGCCTTTCGTCTGTCATAAACTGTTTCGATTGTTGGCCATTCTTCAGTTAATGATTTGGTGTAGTAAGGATAATCTCTTGGAATTTTCTCTAGTTTTGCATGATTTTTTTTAGGATAATCAAACTCCTTTACTTTGTAACGTATTCCAGCTAAAAAATAAATTGCATCTTTATGCAATTCTTCTAAGGCAATTGGTAATACCCTGTCTCCGACTTTTCTATCATTTAAGAAAATATCAACAGAGTTTCCAATTCCTCTAATACTATAGTCATTTAGTAGTGAATTAATTTTCTCAAAATTAGGAACAATTCTGTTATTTTTTTCTACAAGATTTTCTTTGATTATGTGATGCTCAATTACTTCTTGATGTTCTTTTAACTCGTGCTTTGATATTGGTCTATCACATGCCATCGCTAATACTTGAAATTCTTCTACAAAGGGGTTTTTTGGATCAATGTATGTTTTTTCAATGTCTTCAAAATAGTCATCTGGATGATTTTTGTAGTATTGTGAAATAGGATCATTACCTAATGCTAAAAATGCATATCCTCTTTGCCCTTTTCTTGCTGCCCTGCCAATTCTTTGAACAAGTCGATTTACTGGAATGGTAGATGAGATAACGCAATCCACATTTCCCACATCTATGCCTAATTCAAGCGTAGGAGTGCATGATATTGCCTGCAGTTTGTCCTCTTTGAATTGCTTCTCAACTGATGTTCGATAATTTGCCATCAGTCCGGCTCTGTGAACTTTGATGTTTACTTTTTGTTTTTTTGCCTGAATTGCCAAAAGTTCAGAATTCAGATGTGAATTATTAAAAACCATTGTCTTGTGATTTTTTTCAGTTAATTTTTTTGTCAAATCAACCATTAGTGCTCTTTGAGTTCTCAGAGATGGAAATAACATCACAAAGTCAGTTTGGCCTTTTTTACCTGAACCATGAATGATTTGCATTTTCTCTCCAAACAGTTTCTGACAAAACTCTTTTGCATCATCTAGCGTTGCAGAAGCTGCCACAAATTGTAATTTATTATTGCAGATTCTTTTGAGTCTTTTAATTATGTAATGAACATTTGATCCAAAAATTCCTGAATAAACATGAGCCTCATCCACAACTAAGATTCTAGTTGATGCAAGCAATGATGAAAATTTTGTTTGATGCCATAAATGATAATGAATTACATCAAAATTCGTAACTAGGATCTGAGGTGGGTTATCAATAATGTCTCTTCTATCTATTTGATTTGTATCCCCATCAAAAATCTTAACATTGACATTGATTTTCTCTGCAAAATTTTGAATTTTAGGATATTGATCTCTTGATAATGCTTTGGTTGGATACACAAAAATTGCAAAAACACTTCCATTTACAGAATCTTTTTTTATTCTTTGAATTACTGGAATCAAAAAAGCTTCAGTTTTTCCTGATGCTGTTGGAGCTTCAATTACTATATTTTTTCCAAATAATATTTCCTGAATTGACTCTTCTTGAAATTGATAGAGTTGCTCAATTTTTATCTCTTTTAGGTAATCTGAAATTGAATCATCTAAACCAAAATCTTCTATTTTTGAACCCATTTTAGGCTCAGGATTTTTCAAAACTTTGTAATCAGATACATAGTCTTTTTTTGTAAACAAAATATCTTCAGTTATCTTGTCTGGATTGTTTTTTCCAATCATATTTTTGATTTCACTTTCTGCTCTGACAATTCCTTGATCTTGAAGGCCTTCTGAAATTCCAGTCTCTGAAACTAGTCCTTGATCAAATCTTGAGAGAAATTCCAAGAAAACTTCATCAATGTTTTTAGAATATTCTAAAATATCCTCAATTCCACATTTCACACATGAGACATGCATTTTTTTATTGAATGTTCTTTGAATCTCGATCTTAGAATTGCACTTTGGACATGAAAATTTCATCTAATCGATTAGTCATTCTAGGTGATTTATTGTTTAATCACTCCAATTTACCCATGACATTATTAAGATAGGGGATAGTCTTCAATTTAAAAATGAAAAAAATACAAATCAACAACATTTACAATGTTAATTGCATTGATGGAATGAATTCAGTTAAGAAAAATTTTGTAGATCTTGTAATTACTGATCCTCCTTTTGCTATAAACTTTAAGGCTAAAAAAGCAAATTATAACAGAACATCTTCACGAGTTCTTTCTGGATATAATGAGATCAAACCAGAGGATTACTATGATTTTACATTTGCATGGATGAGTGAAGTTTTTAGAATTTTAAAAGATTCTGGGAGCATGTATGTTTTCTCTGGTTGGAATAATCTCAAAGATATTTTACAAGCTCTAAATGATGTTGGTTTTACTACTGTAAATCATATTATTTGGAAGTATCAATTTGGAGTTGTAACTAAACGCAAATTTGTAACATCTCATTATCATTGTCTTTATGTATGCAAAGATGACAAGAAAAGAAAATTTTTCCCATATTCTAGATTCAAAAAAGATTCTAAAACAAAGGATGGTAGAAGCCTACACTATAGGGATAAAGAAGATGTTTGGGAAATAAAACGAGAATACTGGACAGGCGATGAAAAGACTCCTACAAAACTTCCTTCAGAAATTATTGAAAAAATTCTACATTATTCTAGTGAAAAAAAAGACTTGGTCTTAGATCCATTTCTTGGTTCTGGTCAAGTTGCAGTAGTCAGTAAATCTCTCAAAAGAAATTTTCTTGGATTTGAAATTGTTCCAGACTATTACAAATTTGCAAAAAAACGACTTGATGAAGATTTGTATCGCATTAAAAAATCAAAATAGTTAATTCTGATCAGGCTTGTCTGTTTTTTTCTGACCTAATTTTGATGAGATTATCTCTCGAAGTTCATCATCTGTTTTGTCTTGAACTTTGACTCCAATTGATTTTGCCATGATCTCTAATTTCTCTCGCTCAGTACCAACAGGACCTGAAATTTTGGGCGTTTCTTCAGTTGTTTCCTTCATGTGATCTTTGATATCATTTTTTGCTTTGTTGTATTCGTTTACTGCTTGTCCCAGTTTTTTTGCAGCCCCTGGAAGTTTTCCTGTTCCCAAAATTAAAACTAGTGCAACAAAAATTATGATTATCCATTCACTACCACCAACATTTAATGGATAATCAATCATAATGAGATATTTTCTAATTTAAAATTAAACCTAATGTTTGGATTATGCCTGAGTGTTCAATTCCATCTTTGAAAATCATCCCTGAGAATCCACTTATTGATTTAAAGAAATTCACGTTACACTGATTTTATGAAAAAAATTGAAGCAATTATTCAACCTGGATTAAGAGACAAGGTTGTTGCTGCAATCAAAAAACATGGAGTTGGTGGTGTTACTATACATCATGTTCAAGGACAAGGAAAACAAGATCCTCCTTTAGTTGGTCAATACTATAATCGAGATATGATAATTTGCGTTGTAGATGATCCAAAATTAGATGATGTTTTAGATTCAATTGCTAATGTTGCATGCACTGGAACCAAGGGAGACGGTAAAGTGTTTGTAACTGCAGTAAGTGATGCATTAGATATCTGTTCTAAAAAGCGTGGAACAACATCAATTTAGAACTCTTTGTGGTTCTAATTTTCTTCTAGATAATATTGCAAGAATTGTAACTCCAATACCAATAACCCCAAACACCAAATATGGAGTGTGATTTCCAAATGATTGAGTAATTGGGCCTCCAATTGTTGGACCAATTGCCCAACCTAATCCAAAAATTGTTTCATATGCTCCAATAATTTTACCTGAAATTCCTTTTGAAGTCCTACTCAAAATGATCTCTAATGTCAATGGAAAGAATATACTAAATCCAAATCCCATTAGAACCAAGGCTATTCCAAATGTAATGATTGAATCGGCAAAAACAGAGATTACTAATCCAATCGAAACTGAAATTGTTGCTGCAATCAATGTTTGACTTGTTTTTCTAGCTAATTTTCCTGCAAGCGCAAGTGATACAACTCGTGATATTCCAAAAACAAAAAACAACAGCAAAATATCAGTATCACTCATTCCATTGTCATTTAAGAATGCAGGATAGATAGTCAGAATTATTCCAAATGATGATGTACAAAAAATCAACAAAACTATGACTTCTGGAAATTTCTTCATTTCTTTTATTGATGAAAACGAAATTCTATCATGATGAATTCTGACTCTTTTTCTTGAGACTAGTAATGCTGTAATTATTGCTGTTGCAAGAATAAATGCCGTAATCTGAAATAGAATTCTATATGTGATGTCCAGTCCTTCAAGAAATACTGTGCCTAATAATGGTCCTACCATGAATCCCATTACAAAAAACATTGTAAACCAAGAGATGTTTTTGACTCTGTTTTTTTCTGTACTTTGATTTGAAATTATAGATTCACATGGAGGCCAAAAGAATGCATGTGCAATTCCTGTCATTATTCTAAAGCCCATTATTTCAGGAGCTGATTGTGCAATTGATAGAAGAAAAATTGATGCAGAGTTGATTGCTACACCTAGTGCAAGTAAGAATCCATTATTGATTCTATCAAGAAGAACTCCTACAAAAAGTGGAATGAACATGTATGGAATAAAATTGGCTAATCCGATAAATCCAAGTTCAGAATAAGTTGCACCAACTACATTTTTTGCAAATACTGGAAGTATAGGTCCATGTAATCCATAAGAAATACCGATGATTAAACCTGTGATGTTTACTAGTATCAGAACTCTATTCATTTGTATGCTGCAACCATTATTGCGCCACCCATAAGATCTTTCTCAAATTCTACTTTGGAAAATTTTTCTAACAATAACTCTTCAAGTTTTTTATTTTGTGGCCATCTTTTAAAAGTACCATATAGTGTTCCAAACTTTAATCCCAATCTTCCACCAGCTGCAAATGCAAGTATGGGCAAAATACATCTTAGATAAAATGAAACTCCTGCTCTAATGAATGCATTATCTGGCTTTCCCAAATCCACAATAACAAATCTACCTTCTTTTTTCAAAACTCGATGAATCTCAGAGATTGCAATTCTAAGATTGATTGCATCTCTTAATGAATAACCACATAGCACTGCATCAAACTCTTCGTCTCTAAATGGAATGTGTTCAAACACTCCATTTGCCATATCTGGAAGTTTTTCAAAGTGCGAACTAGTGTTTTTGAGCATTGGCACAAGAGGATCGTAAAGTGTGATTGAGATTTTTCCATCTGTTAGCTTTAGTGCTGTCTTTGACATGTTTCCAAATCCAGAACCTGCATCCAGAATCTTATTTCCAGGTAGAACTCTCTTGGAAATTCCTCTGTTTCTATGTTCACCGTCTTTTCCTAATGATATGATTGAGTTTACTTTGTCATAAACTGGAATTATCTCTCGAAGTACCTCCATTACTTCTCCCCAGTAACTTCCTAATCCCATTATACTTCGCTTCTATATCCTAGTTTGAATAGTTTTCAAATCTAATTCTATTCAGCTGAATTTTGATGAGTTTTTAGAATAATTTTGTAACTCGGATTCCGAAATTTTTTCAAATATCTTTTCTTTAACTGTGATCTTTGCCATTTTTACATGATTGAGTCCTTCTTTGTTTTCTGCTTTGAGATTAATTGCTGCAATTGCTAATGCTGCTGCATCCTCAAGACTCATTTCATTATTGTAATGTTTTTCCAAGAATGCATTTACTTCATCAGATCCTGAACCAATTGCAATTGCTGCATACTGAACATATGTTCCACTTGGATCAGTTACATAGATTGATTCTCCTTTTTGATCAATTCCTGCAATTATCAATGCAACACCGTTTGGACGAACTCCTGAATATTGAGTAAATTGATGAGATTGATCTGCTAAATGTTTAGCTACTGTTGCAACTTCGACAGATTCATCATATGTCATTTTATTTCCCTGTGAGAAGAATCTGGCACTATCTACTTGAACTCGTGCATCTGGAATATATCCTGCTGCAGCAACCCCGATATGAAAATCAACTTGGAAAATCTTCTGAGTTACATTTGCAGTCTGTAGTGCTCGTGGTTTCTCTTCTACTGCTAAAATTACTCCATCCTTGCTAAGTATTCCTAAAGCTAATGTTCCTCTTTTTACAGTCTCTATGGCATATTCTACTTGGTATATTCTGCCATCTGGAGAATACATTGTAGGTGTCATATCGTAACCACGTGATGCCATCATGTTATCACGAGTTTATTCTCAGTCAATTTAAGGGTAATTGTCTTGATATGAAATATGCATAATTTGGAAAAGATCTGGACATATGGTTTTAAGCATAATTGTCTAATTTTTAATTAACATGGCCAATCAACTAGTTCAATTCAAAGAAATTCTTAGATCTCAACCAAGTCAACAAAGAAAGGTCGATAAACAAACTCGCAATCTTCTTCTTTACTTGTTTACAAGTACTCGGGGTGGATTTACTAGGTTACGTATAGTGATGCATCTGCTAGAACATCCATACAATACCCATCAATTAGCACAAGAACTAGAGATAGATTACAAGGCAGTTCAGCATCACATGAATGTTCTTGAGAAAAACAACTTGGTTTCTAAAATTGGCGAAAAATATGGCGCAATTTTTCATCTGTCTAATTTTCTTGAAATTAATATCCACACCTTAGAAGAAGCCATTGACAAATTAGATAGAAAACTAAATCACAAAAAGATCTATCTCTAAACCTAAATCTTAATTTGCGATCAGCCATTTTAAACCAAACTTATATAATCTGATATTCTGTAATACGATCACCTTGGTTAAACATGACCCATTTGCAAATGCTACTCAACAAGTTAATGATGCATGTGATGTTTTAGGAATTAAAGACAAAGGCATTAGAGAATATTTGGCAATGCCAAACAAAGTTTTGAGAGTAAAGATTCCAGTAAAGATGGACAATGGTCAAATTAGAATTTTCACAGGTTTTCGTAGTCAACATAACAATGACAGAGGTCCTTACAAAGGTGGTATTCGTTACTTTAATCCTGAAGGTGGAGTTGAGTATATGGAACGTGAAGTCATGGCTTTATCTTCTTGGATGACTTGGAAATGTGCAATAGTTGATGTTCCACTTGGTGGAGGAAAGGGTGGAATTTTTGTAAATCCAAAAACTGAAAAGATTAGTGAAGGCGAACTTGAAAGACTGACAAGAGGATTTGCGTATAAAATTTCTGAAATAATTGGTCCTAACAAAGACATTCCAGCTCCTGACGTTTACACAACAGGAAAAGAAATGACACAAATCATGGATACTTTTAGCAAATTAAATGATAATCAATATTCTCCTGGAGTAATTACCGGAAAACCAATTTCAATGGGTGGTTCTCTTGCAAGAAACGTTGCAACTGGATTAGGCGCTGCATATACAATTAGAGAAGCAGCTAAAGCATTGAAATTAAGTTTGAAAGGAGCTAAAGTAGTATTACAAGGATTTGGAAATGCATCTACTTTTGCAGGTGAATATCTTGAAAAGATGGGTTCTAAAGTAATTGCAGTCAGTGATTCTAAAGGTTCTATCTCTATTCCAAATGGAGCAAAGGTTAGCAAAATTATTGAACATAAACAAAAAACAGGTTCTGTAGTTGGATTTCCTGGAAGCAAAAAAATCTCAACTGAAGAATTACTTACTACTAAATGTGATATTCTAGTACCTGGTGCACTTGAGAATCAAATTAATGCAGAAATCGCAAAGAATCTAAAGTGTAAAATTATTGCAGAAGCTGCAAATGGTCCAACATTGCCTGAAGCAGATCCAATTATCTTCCAAAAGAAAATTTTGGTAATTCCAGACATTTTGGCAAATTCTGGAGGTGTATGTATATCGTATTTAGAGTGGGTTCAAAACAACATGGGCTACTATTGGACATTTGATGAAGTTGCAAATAAGATGGAAGAAAATATCACTAAAGGATTCAAGGATGCTTATGCCGTTGCAAAGAAACACAAAATCGATATGAGAAAAGCAACTATGGTTCTAGCAGTAGGGCGTGTATTAGAGGCCTTTAACCAGAAAGGCATTTGGCCATAATCTTAGGCAAGATACGATTCATAACAAACTAGTTGTTCGATAAACATTATCTTTCCCTTTGTAATTAATCGAAGCTTTCGTTTGAAGGAAAGATCAACATTAGTTCTTCTTTGTAGTAAATTCAATGTTCTTCCTGTAAGCTGTCTTCCTTTCTTATCTCTGTCAAAAAGAATAATGATCTTTTCATATTTTGCCACCGAGTCTGTAAAATTAACCATTCCACCATATTTGTGAAATTCTAAAATTTGTCCTATATATCCAAGTTTTTTTAGAGCATTTGAATCTCTTTTTCCTTCTACTATTACTACACTATCTTGTATGGAATTTAATTCTAATATGAAATCTTTTAATTCTAAAATTTCTTGTTCTGTAACTAACATATTTTTAAAACTCATTCTAACATATTAAGCACTTTTGTTATAATAGAATAATGTCTAATGTATTGCTTGTACAAAATACAAAAATTGAAGGTTCAGGATATTTAGGAGAATTACTCCAAGATGATGGATTTGACATCACTTCAGTTAATGCAAAACATGAAGATCTTCCTAACGAAAAATTCTCTTTAGCTATAATTTTAGGTGCACCTGAGAGTGCAAATGATGATTTACCATATTTACAGGCTGAGCAAAAATTAATTAAAAATTATGTTGAAAAAAATATTCCTGTTTTAGGAATTTGTTTAGGTTCTCAATTGATTGCTAAAACATTTGGTGCTAAAGTATATCGTGGTCCAAGAAAAGAAATTGGTTTTTACAATGATTTGATAATTCATAATAACAATTCATTATTTTCAGGATTTGATAATCCATTTACTGTATTTCATTGGCATGGTGATACGTTTGATTTACCACAAAATGCTACGCGTTTGGTCTCATCTGAATATTATCCTAATCAGGCATTTCAGTACAAGAGTGCAGTTGGATTACAATTTCATTTAGAGGTTAATGAAGAAATGGTGAATCTTTGGATAAATAACACTGAGGAAAAATTGCAAAAAATTCCATACATTGATCCTCAAAAAATAAGATCTGATATCCATGAAAATATTTCAATTGTGAAAACAAATATGAAGAATTTTTACAATAATTTCAAATCTTCATTTCATCTTTGACCAAAGTTTAATATACTGAGTTTTAATTTCATCGATCGAACGATGACTGTGGTTAAGAAAATTTTTGAGGAAATTATTCAAACCGATCACAAAGTCATCACTGAAGAATCATCAAAATCTATTCTTAAAACGTATGGAGTTAAAGTTCCCCCATATGCTCTTGCAACATCTGCTGATCAAGCAGTTAAAGAAGCTAAAAAAATTGGTTTCCCACTTGTGATGAAAGTAGTGTCACCACAAATTTTACACAAGACTGATGTTGGTGGTGTTAAAGTAGGATTAGATAATGTGGATGATGTCAAAAAAACATTCAATGATATGTATGGTCGTCTTTCTAAAAAGAAAGGAGTAGAAGTTAAAGGAATTCTTCTTGAAAAGATGGTTCCAAAGGGTGTGGAACTAATTGTAGGTATTCAAAATGATTCTCAATTTGGTCCTATCATAATGGTTGGACTTGGAGGAATAATGACTGAGGTAATGAAAGATGTTGCCTTTAGAATGCTTCCTATTACAACTTCTGATGCAAAATCTATGATTAATGAACTAAAGGGTTCAAAACTTCTCAAAGGATTCAGAGGAAGTGAACCAATTGATCTTAATATGGTTGCAAAAATGTTAGTTCAAATTGGAAAATTAGGCGTAGACAATGCTGATTATATTAACAGCATCGACTTTAATCCTGTAATTGTTTATCCTAAATCTCATTATGTAGTTGATGCAAAAATTATTCTCAACAATGAATTAAAGAAAAATTCCATCTCAAAAGCAAAACCCAACAAAGAAAACATGGAGACATTCTTTACTCCCAAAACTGTTGCACTAGTTGGTGCATCTGCAACACCAGGAAAAATTGGAAACTCTATCTTAGATAGTCTTGTAAATTATGATTTTAAAGGAAAGGTTTATCCAATAAATCCTAAGGCTGATAAAATCTTTGGACAAAAATGTTATCCATCAGTTTCAGCTATTCCAGGTAATGTCGATCTAGTTGTGATTTCGGTTGATTTGTCTGTCACTCCTCCTGTCTTAGAGGACTGTGCAAAGAAAGGAGTTCACAGTGTGGTTATTGTTTCAGGAGGTGGAAAAGAGCTTGGAGGTGAACGTGCAGATTATGAAGCAGAAGTTGCAAGATTATCTAAAAAACATAACATTCGAATTATTGGTCCAAACTGTATTGGAATGTTTAATGCAGCAAATCGCCTTGATTGTGCATTCCAAGGACAAGAAAGAATGCTACGTTCCAAATTGGGCCCTGTTGCATTTTTCTCACAAAGTGGGACAATGGGAATTAGTATGTTAGAAAGCGCTGATGTCTTTGGGTTATCAAAGATGATTAGTTTTGGAAATCGCTCTGATGTTGATGAAGCAGATATGATATGGTATGCTGCAAATGATCCTCAAACTAAAGTCATTGGATTATACGTTGAAGGATTTGGTGATGGTAGAAAATTCATCAATACTGCTAAACGTGTAATGAAAGAAAAAAAGAAGCCTATCGTTATTTGGAAGAGTGGAAGAACTGCAGCAGGAGCAAAACAAGCAGCATCGCATACAGGCTCTCTTGGAGGCTCAAATGCAATTATTATGGGTGCATTCAAACAAGCAGGAATTATTTCAGTTGACAGTTATCAGCAACTAGCAGGAGTTCTAAAGGCATTAGCATGGCAACCTCCTGCAAAGGGTAACCGTGTTGCTATGACTAGTAATGGTGCAGGCCCAATGATTGGTGGAATTGATCAATTAGAAAGATTTGGTCTTACTATAGGAAAGTTATCTCCAAATCTTCTTAAAAAAATGAAAGCACGTTTTCCACCAGCGGTTCCAATTCACAATGGAAACCCAGCTGATGTTGGTGGTGGTGCAACAGCAGATGATTATAGATTTGTCATTCAACAATTCATGGAAGAAAAAAATATTGATATTGCAATGCCTTGGTTTGTTTTCCAAGATGATCCTCTAGAAGAAAAAATTGTTGACTATCTTGCAGAATTCCAAAAGAAAGGAAAGAAACCACTTTTAGTTGGATGTAATGGTGGCCCATATACTGAAAAAATGGCAAAATTAGTTGAAAAACATCAAGTGCCAGTTTATCAAGATCTTAGAACTTGGGTTGAAGCTGCAGGGGCATTAGCTCAATGGGGCAAATTTCTCAAAAAATAGATAACATTTAAGTCTCGCATAACTTGGCAAATTATTATGTCACTCGTTACCACATCTACTTCTGATGGCATTTGTACAGTCAAAATAAACAGACCTGACAAACTCAATGCTATGAATACTGATGTTGCAAAAGAACTAATCAAAACTTTTGAAGATCTAAACCAAAATGATGATGTCAAAGTTATCATTTTGACTGGTGAAGGTGAAAAGGCATTTTCTGCTGGTGCAGATATTGAATACATGTCAAAAATATCTCCAGATGAATCAGTAGAATATGCAAAAACTGGTCAACTTCTAACTGCCACTGTTGAATTGGTAAAACAACCAACAATTGCAGCAGTTAATGGTTTTGCTTTAGGTGGAGGATGTGAACTTGCAATGTCTTGTGATATTAGAATAGCAGCAGATACTGCTAGACTTGGTCAACCAGAAGTAACAATTGGTGTCCCTCCAGGCTGGGGTGGCACACAAAGATTGATGAGAATTGTGGGAATAGCAAAGGCAAAAGAACTTGTTTACACCGGCAAAATGATCAAAGCCGATGAGGCAAAAGAGATTGGACTAGTCAATCATGTAGTTCCTCTTGCATCATTACAGGAAGAAGCTTTGAAAATGGCACAACAAATTGCTGGAAACTCTACAATGGGCGTTCAAATGTCTAAAGTAGCAATCAACAAGGGAAGAAATGCAGATCTTGATACTGGTCTTGCACTAGAAATCCTTGCTTGGAGAAATTGCTTTACTCATCCAGACAGAGAAGAAAGAATGACTGCGTTTGTAAACAAGTCAAAGAAATAGCTATCTCCAATTTCTTTATTATTTTATTAAATTAAAAAATGGATTTGAATTCGTTTATTCTATTCTACGGTTACTGTTCCGACTCTCCATGGATGGAATGAACAATAGTAGTGATAAACTCCTGGTTTTTCAAAAGTAAATTCGTATACATCGCCAGTATCTAATGGAGGACTGTTAAACCAATCAACAACTTTTCCCTTATCGTCTAAGCTTTGGATGTTGTGCAATACTGAGTCCTCATTTACCCATGAAACTGTAGTGCCTGTTGAAATTTGAAGATTTAATGGAGAATAAAATCCTGCCTTTGAAATTTCAGAGTTTCCATTGGGTATCAACACTGATGCGTGTTTGATTTCTGGTTGTGACTCACCCATTTCTACAATTAGGATGTCATTTTCGATCAAAAATTTAATTGCATCAAGAAACTCTGTTTCTGAAATAATTCCTTGACCATACCATAATGCATTGTTTTTAACCCATTCGGGGATGGATTGAGCATTAACAGTATTGGCAGATAATGAAACCAAAATTATTGAAAACATCAATAATGGAAGACATATTTTCACAAACTTTTTCATACTATAATGCCATCTATAGTGAATTTATTCAATGAGTCTGCTTTGTCTTGCACTGTATACTGCTTTGTTATATCTAATTTTGATATTTATGGTATATGCAAGAACTAATTCAATCCCAAAAGATAATGGATGAAGAGAGAAAACAGATAGTTTTAGAAATCCTTGCTGATAAATACTGCAAGCAAATACTTCAAAATACTTTGGAAAAACCAAAGTCTGCCATGGAAATCTCAAGCGAAAAAAAGATCCCAATCAGTACTGTCTATCGAAGATTGCAAACTCTGTATGATGCAAAATTGCTCTCAATCTCTGGTTCGATTAGCCAAGATGGAAAAAAATACTTTCTATACAAAAGTAAAGTAAAGTCCATTTCTATCAATTGTGATTTGGAAGAAACAACTGTAGAATTAATTCCAAATTCTAGAATAAATTAATCATTGATTTTTCTTTAGATTAATTTACCCACAATTTGGTTTCTTATTTTATTTTTAGATTGAAAATTAATTATCAATTTTGAAATTCAATTCACTGTTTCAAATATGGCTTTGGTTTAAAATCACTAATGAATCCACCTGATCCAATCCAACAAAAAACTAGTGTTAGAGAAATTATGAATAGATTTGTTGTTTCTGTTGACTCATTTGTTACTGCCAATGATGCTGCAAAAATAATGGAAGATACTGGGGTTGGTGCAATGATTGTTTTAGAAAATAAACTTCCTATTGGAATTGTAACGGACAGAGATTTTGCAATTAAAATAGTTGCACATTCTAATTCTAATGATATTCCTGTAAAACAAATAATGTCGACACCTCTAATTTCTATTGATTCTGATTCTGATTTATGGACTGCCTCTGATCTAATGTCTACAAGAAAAGTTAGAAAATTACCCGTTATTGATGATGATAATGTGGTTGGAATAATTACCACAAGTGATTTGGTACAACATATTGCGGATCACTGAAATCTCTAATTTCTTCACAAATTAGCCTGAAACTAGAATTGTACTACTCTGTAGAGTTGCAAAAGCTTATTATAATTTGAACAGCCATTTTCTCTTATAATGGCAACTGAACAAACACAAAAGATGATCACAGTTTCAGCAAAAGCAGCTGAGAAAATCAAAGAATTCATGAAAGAAGAGGCAGAAGCCCCTGAATACCTTAGAGTATATGTTCAAGGTGGCGGTTGTTCTGGTCTATCTTATGGAATGGGCTTCGAAAAAGCACCAGAAGAAGATGACATCGTCATGGAAGAAAATGGTGTAAAACTCCTAGTTGACAGCTACAGTGTTGATCATCTACAGGGTGCTAACGTAGACTATATTGAAAGCCTAATGGGCTCTGGATTTAAAATCAATAATCCAAATGTTACAAAATCCTGTTCATGTGGTCACTCATTTAGCACTGAATAAACTAAAATCATTATTTTTCATTTTTATCTTCGATTAGCCCGTGGTGTTAATCGATTTTTAATTAAATTTCAAATATTTTTGAAGAAATTGCGATACCCTCATATATCGAAGGTAGAAACTCAAAATATGATAATTAAGGAGATGAATAATTTATGCCTCAATCAGGAATTGTCAAATATCATGTTAAACTTTCCTATGAAGTTGATGGGCTCGTTGAAAGAGCAGATATAATCGGAGCTATCTTTGGACAGACCGAAGGTCTGTTAGGTCCAGAGATGAATCTGAATGAACTGCAACGAGTTTCTAAAGTAGGTCGCATTGAAGTTAATGCAAAATCTACTGCCAACACTACGACTGGTGATGCATTAATTCCAATGAGTACTGATATTGATACTTGTGCATTAATTGCAGCAGGAATTGAAAGCATTGACAAAGTAGGTCCATTTGATTGTAAATTTAGATTAGAAGCAATTGATGATGTAAGAGCAGCAAAGAAAGACGATATTGTTAGACGTGCAAAAGAAATCAAGCAAAAATGGGCAACTAAAACTGTAAGTGAAGGAGAAAGTATGCTAAATGATGTTCATCAAGGTGATACTGGAAAACTATCCACTTATGGTCCATCCAAACTCACATGCAGTTCTGGATTGTTTGATTCTAACTGGGTAATTCTAGTTGAAGGACGTGCAGATGTGATTAATCTTCTAAGAGCTGGTTATGATAATGCATTGGCAATTGAAGGTGCTAAAATTGATGAATCTATCAAAGAACTATGTAATTCTAAAGATACAGTTGTTGCATTCTTAGATGGTGATAGATCTGGTGGCTTTATTCTCAAAGAGCTAAAATCTGTTGTTACTTTGGATTATGAACTCCAAGCAGATTCTGGAGTTGAAGTTGAAGAATTAACTCCACAAAGAATTGATGAAATACTAAGTCCAATAGCTGAAGAGATTAAAAGTGGAAAACCAACTGCTTCTCTAAAAAGTGAAGATGATAAACCACTTGCAGAAGTTGCATCCAAAATATTTCCAAATCTCAATGAAACTTTGGAAGCTGTTGCTCTAGATAGTGATCAAAATGAAATATTCAAGGTTCCTATTAGTGAAGTTGTAAGTAAACTCTCGACTCAATCAGGAATCAAATATCTCCTTCTTGATGGAATTATTACTCAGAGACTCTTAGAAGGCGCCAAAAATGCTGGAATTGAATATGTAATAGGACATAGAGTTGCAAAACTTTCCAACTCTGATGGAATGACACTAAAAACATTCGGTGACCTAGGCGTAGCATAGGATTCTAGATGACTGAACTAAAAATTCAGCACATCCTAACTCTATCTTATCTTCTATCAAAAGGTGCAAAATACAATTATGTTACCATTACAACCTCATCACTTGGAAAAAATATTAAAAAATCTCAGCAAGCTGCATCAAAGCATCTACTTGAGTTAGAACAAAATCAATTCATTGAAAGAATAATCAGTGGTAGAAATATCTCAGTAAAAATTACATCAAAAGGATATTCTGAAATGGTTAAACTATTATCCATTTTACAAAAGAGCTTAGATTCATCACCATCACATGTAGATCTTCAGGGAACATTAGTTTCAGGAATGGGTGAAGGTGCATACTACATGGCTCTTAAAGGTTATACAAAACAATTCAAATCAAAAATTGGTTACATTCCATTTCCGGGAACTCTAAATGTAAGATTAGATAAAAAAATTCATCAAGAGGCTATAAAACAATTTGAAACTCTCAATGGTGTAAAAATTCAAAGTTTTTCAGATGGTAAAAGGACATATGGTTGGGTTAAATGCTTTCAAGCTAAGATCAACAATTCCATAAATTGTGAATTAATTATTCTTGAGCGAACTCATCATGATGATTCTATCATTGAATTAATTTCTAAAGTATGTATTAGGAAATCTGGAAAACTCAAAGATGGCTCTAAAATATCAATCAGAATTCAAGTAAATTCCTAAATTCCGTGAATAGATTCCCCGTATTCTTTTTCAATTTTTGAGCTAGAACTCTCAGGCATTGGAGACTGTAATCTTGCTACAGTCGCTTCAAGTTCAATCTTTTTACATCCATCAATGATGAATTTTTCTTGATGAACTTGATCATACCCAAGTGCAATTATTTGGGGTCTGACACGATTAACTGTCTTGAAGATATCATCTTCTTGTCCAATTAAACAAAGATCAACTATGGATAATGATTGAACTAATTCCTGTCTTTGCTCTTGGCTATGCAATGGCCTTCTTTTTTTCATCTTTACTGCTGTATTGTCAGTTGCAACTACCACCACCAGAACATCTCCTAATGCCTTTGCAGCATTTAGAGTATGAATATGACCTGGATGAATAATATCAAAAACTCCCCCTGCTAAAACAACTCGTAATGAATTACGGCCAATTTCTGTCAGAGTTGTTCTGTCTTTATTGATTAATTGTTTTTTTACCAACTCATCAATTTTAGAATTAATTTCATTTAATGACAGACTAGTTTTTTTACTGATTATTTCAAATGGTGATATTCCTTCAATTTCTGATACATACATTGAAGAAAGAATGACCTTTTCACTTTGCTCCATTATTTTTCCTAACTTAGACCCTCTCTTTAATTCATCGCTAAAAACTACATTTTTGGATCAAGGCCTTTTGCCAATCTCAATGCATCAATTAATCCATCAGCATACCCGATACTCAAAATAGCTACCTCGTCTTGCCCATCTTCTAAAAATTTCTCAGCATCTTGAATGTATAATTCTGCATTTTCTAATATTATGTGAAATTCCTTCTGATCTTTGTAGAGTGGTTTGATTTCTTCTAATGCATCTCTTATCATTGGAACATATTTTCTCATCATTTGGGTAGAAATTTTACTAGTTTTTTCAGAATTGTCAAATGGTTCATCAATACACTCTCCTAATATCTTCAATGCATCTGATTCAGTAAAAT
The DNA here is from genome assembly GCF_025698945.1 of Nitrosopumilus sp. NCBI lineage: Archaea > Thermoproteati > Nitrososphaerota > Nitrososphaeria > Nitrosopumilales > Nitrosopumilaceae > Nitrosopumilus > Candidatus Nitrosopumilus sp. The sequence goes on along the minus strand of NZ_JAILWM010000002.1, from coordinate 17,988 downwards.
GGAGCCTTCCTGGAATAATTATAGTGTGTGGTGGTTTTCCAAAGTCTTTTTTTCTTAGATTAGAAATTTTACCTGAAATTATAGTCTGATCTTTGAACCCGATTCTTGATGCAACGATAACAAATGTTGATAAATCAATAACATTTCTTATTTGTCCTTTTTCTGTTTCTAATAATCCCTTTAATGCAGTATTTGGTTCTAAGAAAAAATCCTTATCTTGATTATATTCTAATAGCAGAATTGTGTGATTTCCTTCAATGATATTTTTGTAAATTACATAGTATGGGGTAGTAAGTGATTTCATTTCACTCATTATTGTTGCAATTCTTCCAACTTTGTAAAAATGTAAACCACATTCACCAATCATAGATGTTAATGAGGATGATGCATGAATTGAGAATGTTTTGATTTTTTCTTGAATTGCCCTTATTCTTAATTCGATATGGGTTGTAGCAATATACGGATCTCCATATGATAATAAAACAACTTTTTTCTTCTTTGAATTTTTCAAAATCTCATTGCCGTCTTCAACTAACCATCTTTTTGCTTCTTTGAATTCTGCTTTTGTTGAATTTTTAATTTTTTTTAAATCTGATTTTCCAATTGGACTTGTAAATTGCTCCAAATAGACAATGTCTGCTTTAGATAAAACATCTAGAGCTTCAATTGGAATTGATTTGAATCCAGATACACCTAAACCTACAAACCAAAGCATTACTGCATCTTTCTATCGTGTAGTCTTTTTAAGTGCTGTAGAGTTTTTTTGAGAATTTCAATTCCACGTAGATACTCATCAATTGATACTTTTTCATCAATTGTATGTGCTTCGTGAGGATCACCTGGACCGTATGTGACAACTGGAATGTGCCATTGATTTCCTAGAACATTCATGTCTCCAGTACCTGTTTTTCTTATTAATGAAGGTCTTGAATTCTCAACTTCCATTATTCCTAGCGTGAAAGCCCTCACTAGAGATGAATTATGAGGCGCCTCAAATGGTTCAGTTTCATCAAGAATTGAATAAAATGCCTCTACTTCTCTTTTTTGTGCTATCTCTTTAACCAGCGTTGCAATTTTTTGTTCAACAGTTTTACAATCCATATCAACTGGGATTCGTATATCAAAAGTAGTTTCACAATCTTTTGGGGTTACATTATGACTTGTTCCACCCTTGATTTCAGTCATTGTTGCTGTTAACAACATTCCTTTTGATTTTTCATCTTGTCCATCCTCTAATTTGTCTTTGAGTTCTTTTGCAAAAATTATTGATTCTTGTATGGCGTTTTTTGAGAGCCATGGTGCACTTGCATGTGAACTATCATCCACACTGATCTTTAGATTAATTGCCAGTCTTCCTTTGTATGCAATTGTTACTTGTTTAATTCCACTTGGTTCTCCAAAAATTGCATAATCAATTCCTATCTTTTTTTTAACTAAATTTTTAATTCCAGTTGCATTGCCTTCTTCATCAACTGCTCCTACAAAAAATACGGTTCCGTTATTATTTTGAATAGAAGCTGCTGCAAATAACATTGCCATTAGTGGTGCTTTAGCATCTGATGCACCCCGACCATACAATGAATCTCCTTCTTTTCTTACCTTTACTTTTCCTGGAACTACATCCATATGTCCACATAACATAATTTTTGGCGAACCCGACCCCTTCTTTGCAATAATATTTCCAACTTCATCAATTTGAATTTCTTCAAATCCAAGATCATCGCATTTATCAGCTAAAAATTCTGCCATTGGCTTTTCACTAAGTGACGGTGTATACAATCTCAGTGCTTTCTCAAGCATTTTTACTGCATATCTTGGTGTGACGGTAAAATGTGTGTCCAATTTTTACTTGTCTACCTTTATTGCATAATCTAACATTAAAGAAGGAATATCAACTTCACATACTCTAACGGTGTTTTTGTATTCTGTAGTATTGTTAACCTCATGAACAACTAATCCTTTTTCATCACTTTCCATCAAATCCACCCCTACAATATCCCCCTGAACTGCATTTTTAGCCTTAATACACATCTCTTCCATCTCTGATGTAACTTTGCATGGCTCTGCAATTCCACCAAGTGCCATATTTGTTTTCCAATTCCCATTCCCTGATGTCCTGTAAATTGCAGCCACAATCTTATCGCCTACCATTATTGCTCGGATATCTCTTGGAGGTCTTTGAACAAATTCTTCTAGATAATGAATTTGATAAATTGGATACATGTTTTCTCTGCTTTCAATAATTCCCTCAGCTGAATCTCGATCATTTAATTTTGAAATTAATCTTCCCCAACTGCCAACTGTTGGTTTGATGACTTTAGGATAACCATGCACATCTAATGCTTCTAACGCTGCATCTTTTGAAAAGGCAACAGTTGCATCAGGCGTTGGCACACCAAATTTTTTTAGAAGCATATGTGTAAATAATTTATTTCCTGCAAATACTCCTGTGTTAAGACAATTGATTACTTTAACTCCTAGTCCCTCTAGAGCTGCAGTTGAATGAAGATTTCTATAGTAACTAACACATCTTTGAATAACTATTCCATAATCTTCTGGTTTTTTTTCTAAATCTAATGCAAGTTTCTTACAATCTACCATCTGGATGTTTATGTTGTTTTTTTTACCTGATTCTAATAGAGCTTTTTCTTCCCAACGGATGGTATCATAAAGAATCGTAACGTCAGGACTCACTGCCCCCAATCCTCGCCAACCGTTTGGGCAGGCTTTAGATCGAAACCGTCTGAACCTTTTGCTAATTCAAAACTTGCGCCACATTCCGGACATGTTACAATCTCTCCTTCAAGTGCGTCACTTGGTATGGAAATCTCTGCATCACATTCTTCACATTTTGACATATCTTCTCTCCATTAATCCTCTTTATTTATCATTAATTATCCTTTTTTCAAGTCTGTCTTCCAATGGTATTTCAATTAGATCCCCCATTCTGAGACTCTTTAGTCCGGCTGCTACTGCCTTTGCACCCTCATCATCTTTTTCAAGTCCCAATAATGACATCAAGTAGGCAGCACCAGTTTTACCAGCTAATTCTCCAAAGACAATTCTTCTCCTATTTCCCACTGCTCTTGGAGGAATTGGCTCGTATGCTGCTGGATTTCTAAGAATTGCGGCAAGATGTGTTCCTGCTTTGTGTTTGTATGCCGATGAACCTACAATAGGTTTTGAATCATATGGTTTTATTGATGTATAATCTTCAATTAATCTTGAAAGATCTAGTAGCATATCTAATCTGAAATCATTTGGTGATTTGTACAAATATGTTAATGCTACTGCAACTTCTGCAAGTGGTGGAATTCCAGTTCTTTCCCCTATACCATCAATTGTTGTATGGATTTGGTCCACTCCAGCATCACACGCAGAAAATGCATTTGCTACTGCAAACCCAATATCATTATGAACATGTGCATCAAGGGGTACATCGACTACGTCTCTGACTTTTTTAACAAAATTATACATTCCAATAGGTCGTAAAATACCAACAGTATCTGGAAGACTAATTCTATCGACTCCTACCTCTTCAATTGCTTTACATACTTTTAGTAAAAATTCTGGCTCTGCTCTGCTTCCATCTTCAACTGTGAATCTAATTTTTAGTCCATGTGATTTTGCATATTCTACAGTTTCAACAGCTCTCTCAAGTGCTTGCTCTCTAGAAATTCTTAATTTGTCTTTAAGATGAATATCTGAAATTCCTAAATATGCCGCACACCATTTTGCATCACAATCCAATGACACATCAATATCTTCTTTGAGTGCACGTCCATGTGAAACAATATCTGCCTTGAGTCCTTGTTTGATTATTGTTTTAGTTGCTTCTTTATGATCACTAGATACAACAGGCGAAATTTCAATTTGATCAACTCCAAAATAATCTAACATCCATGCAATCTGAATTCTTTGCTTACTTGTAAAAGAAACACCTGGATGTTGTTCTCCTTCTCTTAAGGTACTATCTAATACCTTGATTTTCTTTGGATTTTTATCGTATGCATTGTAGATGTTTGCATAGTGATTCGGATCTTTCATTACTGATATCGCTAACTAAAATAGATGATATAAACATATTCGTACTATCTTCGTTATTTTTAATTATTTTTGATCCTAATTTAGTTTTAAAATAAATAATTTAAGCGAAAGTCGCATTAGATGACTTTTCTTAAAATAATTACTGTGTTTGTATCGACTACACCCGTAATTTTTCTTAATGCATCAATACTACTATTGATTTCTGCAATACTTGGTGCACTAATTATTGTAGTGATGTCATACTGACCAGTAATTTCATAAACTGTTTTCACTCCTTCAAGTTTAGCCAGCTTCAATGAAACTTTTGCCGTATCTGTTGCAGAGTCTACTGAAACAAGAACAATTGCACTTGTTGTATTTTCTTCACCTAACTCAAGTGTGAATTTTTTAATTGTTCCACTATCAACTAAATTTTTAACTCTTCTTCTAACTGCTGATTCTGATAGCTTTAATTTTTTTCCAATATCTACAAAAGATTCTCTTGAATCTTCTTTCAGATATCCAATAATTTTTTCGTCTACTTTGTCTTTATACATCTCTCTTTTCTTCCTCTTTTGTTAATACAGAATCTAGAGCATGTAAAACTTTTGTTATGTCATCTTCGGTAATTACTAATGGTGGTAAAATTCTTAGTATATTTCGCCCTGAATAAAGCATTAGAACTCCTTCTTTAATTAAACCCATTAGTATGTCTCTGACTTCAAATTTCATCTCAACTCCAATCATTAATCCCTTTCCACGAATTTCTCTAATCATGGTGTGTTTTTCTTTTAGTTTCTCTAAACCCTCTCTGAATAATTTCCCCATCTTTTCAGAATTTTCAATCAAGCCATCTTCAGTCAATGCTTTTAATGCTGCTATTCCTGCAGCGCATGAAATTGGATTGCCTCCAAATGTTGAAGAATGCTCTCCTTTACTCATTGCTGCAAGTATATCTGGTCTTACTAGTGTTGCACCCATTGGAACTCCTCCTGCAATTCCTTTTGCAAGACATAAAATATCTGGTGCTGTGTTCCAATGGTCACATGCCCATAATCGTCCTGTTCTCCCCAATCCTGCTTGTATTTCGTCAAAAATTAACAGAATTCCTTTTTCATCACAGAGTTTTCTAACATCTTGCAAAAATCCATCTGGTGCAACATTAATTCCACTCTCTCCTTGAATTGGTTCTAAAATCACAAATGCTGTATCATCATCAATCACTTCACGAAGTGATTGTATGTCGCCAAATGATGCAAATGAAACTTTCTCCACAAGTGGTTCAAATGCTTTTTTGTATTTTGGATTAAATGTTAATGATAAAGCTCCAAATGATTTTCCATGATAGGATCCTTTCATTGCAACCATTCCTTTTTTTCCTGTAAATTTTCTTGCAAACTTTATTGCAGCTTCAATTGCTTCTGCACCGCTGTTGTTTAAATGAACTTGTGTTAGTCCTTTTGGAGCTAATCCTATTAGTAATTTTAAAAATTCTTCTCTAGTTTTATTGTACAGTGAACTGTGCACTGTAATTATTTTATCGATTTGTTCTTTTATTGCATTATTTACTCTTTGATTCTGATGACCGACTAATGAAACACCATATCCTCCCATACAATCAATGTATTCTTTTCCGTCAATATCCCAAACATGAGCTCCTACTCCTTTTTCAATAGTAACTGGAAATCTCTGATAGAGATTTCCCATGAATTGATCTTCACTCATGTTTGATCACCGTACAATTATCATGTGCAATTGCAGATGATATTGGATTTTCTTTTTGACCATTAGCAATTAATGCTTCTTTTACCCCCATATCTAAGGCTTCAGTTGACGCAAGTATTTTTTTCTCCATACCAGGACCAATTTTAGGTCTGATCTCTTTTGCTTCAGCCAATGTTAGATTAGTAACGAGTTTCTCATCGATTAAAAGCCCATCTACATTTGTGATGAACAATACTTTGTCACTTCCTACTTTCCCTGCGACATATGCAGCTGCTCTATCTCCATCTACATTTAGAAATTCTGATTCTTCGCTAATTGCTATTGGTGAAATAACTGGAGTGAGCCCTTGCTCTAAGAGCAACTTGATAAATTTCGCATTTACATCTCTGATTTTACCTGTATAACCGCCATCAATTGCTTGTTTTCGGCCTTTTTCATTTACAATTAGAAGTTTCTTTTTTCTATCTGCTTCTATTATTTTTGCATCTACTCCGGAAAGTCCAATTGCATTAATTCCATTTTTTTGAAGCATTTGAACAATGGTTTTGTTGATTCTGCCAGACATTACCATTGTAAAAATTTCTGCTGTTTCTTTGTCAGTGTATCTGCTTTTGATTCCACTTGGTGATGTTACAAATTTTGGTTCTTTTCCTAATTGTTCGCAAACTTTTGTAACTTCTTTTCCTCCACCGTGAACTAAAATTACTCCCTCAGTTTCTGAAACTTTTTTTATGTCTGAAATTGTAGATGGATGTAAATTATCAACAACGCTTCCACCAATTTTGATTGTGATCATTTCTAAACAGGAGTTAACGGTGTGTATCTGAGTCCATTCATTTCATCAAAACCACACATTACATTCATGTTTTGAATGGCAGAACCTGCAGCACCTTTCATCAGATTGTCCGATGCAGATAGTGCAATTAATCTATTATTGTCTTCGTCAATATCAAATCCTATGTCACAAAAGTTTGAACCAACCAAAAACTTTGGATCTGGGAATTTGTATAATCCTTTTTTATCTCTGATCAGTCTAATGAACTTCTCTTCGCCATAAGCTTGACGATATAATTTCCACAGCTCTTTTTCTTCAATATCTTTTTTCATAAATGTGTGATTTGTACATAAAATTCCACGAACAACATCTACTGCATGTGGACTCATTGAAACATGTATTTTCTTTCCTGCAATTTCACTTAGTTCTTGTTCTATTTCGCCTGTGTGTCTATGCTTTGCTGGTTTGTATGGTCTAATCACCCCTGCTCTCATTGCATGTGCTGTTCCTGAACCAGACCCTGCTCCAGAGGACCCAATTTTTGAATCCACTACAATATGATCCGTATCGATGATATCATTTCGAATTAATGGTGCAAGGGCTAACATTGATGTTACTGCCATACAACCTGGACATGAAACTAGTTGTGCTTTTTTAATTGCCTCTCTATGTAATTCAGGAACTCCAAAAACTGATTTTGCTAAATAATCAGGATGTGGGTGTTCCCATCCATACCATTTATCGTATGCATCCTGGTCATGTAATCTATAATCTGCACTCAAATCAATTATTTTTATGCCTCTGTCGTAGAGGGCTTTTACTATTTCAGTGGCAGTTCCATGAGGTACTGCAGTAAATACAAGATCACATTTGTCCGTTAACTTGTCATAGTCTAATTCTGAAAATGTTAGATCGGTAAATCCCTTTAAGCTTGGTTGAACTCTGTGTAGATATTCTCCTACATGTTGTCTTGATGTTACCATGGATATCTCGACATCTGGATGATTAACAAGAAGACGGAGTGTCTCTCCACCTACATAACCTGATGCTCCTACAACACCTACTTTCATGATAAACCTCCTCGTAATGAAGTATAATTTATTTCCTAACGTAGTCTAGCGCAAATTCTACCATTTTTTTTGGTATATTTTGCTTGGCAACTCTTGCTAATCCTTTGAATTCTACAGTATTATTTACTTCATGAACAACTAAACCTCTTTTCTCATCCTCCATCATGTCTATTCCTAAAATGCCACTCCCCATGGCTTTGGAAGCTTTACTGGCAAGATCTTCCATGTCTTTTGTGATCTCACAAAGTTCTGGATCTGCTCCTAATGCAATATTCGTTTTAAAGCCACCTGAAGATTTTCTATACATGGCTGCAATAGGCTCATCTCCAATTGTAATTACTCGGATATCTCTTGGAGGTCTTTTGATAACTTCTTGCAAATAGTAAATTCTATCATGTGGGCTATCTGTGATATCTCTTATTTCAAAAACTGCGTCCATTGTATCTTTATCCTTAATTGGCATTATTCCTCTTCCCCAACTACCAATTACTGGTTTGATGACTAATGGAAATCCAACTTTTTCTAAATTCTCAGCTGCACTCTCACTTGAAAATGAAAAATATGTTTTAGGAGTAGGAATATTATTTTTCTTTAAAAGTAAAGTCATGAACATTTTGTTTCCACAAATATTTGCAACTTCAAATTTGTTAAGAACTGGTATGTCTAGGAATTCTAAACTTGCAGTAAAGTGAAGACCTCTAAAATAACTAACACATCTCTCTAAAACAACATCTCCAAGATCAAAATCGGCTTTTTTACTATCTGTGTTTATCTGTGTGATCTTTGCATCTAGCATCACTGTATCATGTCCTAGTTCTGATGCCTCCTTTTGGAGCATCTTTTCTTCCGCTCTTAAGCGGTCAAACACAATACAGACTTTTGACATTACTCTCCCCAGTCTTCGCCTACGCTTTCTGCTTGTTTAAGCTCAACATTTGATCCGTCTTTTTTTGCGATTTCAAAGTCGGCACCACAATCAGGACAGGAGACTATTTCTCCAACTGAGGCATCATCTGGGATGTTTAGTGTTGCGTCACATTCTGGGCAGTTCATGTTTTTGTTGACCTTTTCTTTTGTAATTTATTAGCTTCTGTTGATTGCATTCCCCACAATTCGACAAATCCTTTAGCTAATCTTTGATCGAAAGTTGATTCTGATCCATATGTTGCAATATTGTGACTATACAATGAATTTTTTGATTTTCTTCCAACTACTCTGAGACTGCCCTTGTATAGCTTGAGTTTGACTGTTCCTGATACGGGTTTTTGTGATGCCTCAATAAATCCGTCCAGATCTGTTTTTAGAGGATCTTGCCATAATCCTGAGTATACCAAATATGACCATTCATCATCAATTAAGGACTTGAACTTGTTTTCATGTTTTGTATGGACCATCTTTTCTAAATCTTGATGTGCTTCAATTAGACAAGTTGCAGCAGGAGTTTCATATACTTCTCTTGATTTTATTCCGACAACTCTGTCTTCAATATGATCAACTATTCCAACCCCAGCAGAACCTGCTTTTTTGTTTACATACTCTATTAATTTTTGTGATTCCATAATTTTACCATCTACTGCTACTGGAATTCCTTTATCAAATTTAATTTCTAGATAGGTTGGTTTATCAGGTAAGTTTTTTGTTTTAACCCAAATGAATGCATCATCTGGTGGTTCATTGTATGGATCCTCTAAAACTCCTCCTTCAATTGCACGTCCCCATAAATTTTGATCAATACTGAATTTTTTTGCAACAGAATCAATTTCTATTCCATGTTTTTTTGCAAACTTTAATTCTGTAACTCTATCCAAATTCTTATCTCGAATTGGTGCAATGATTGGAAGATCAGATCCAGACCTTAGTGTAATATCAAAACGAACTTGGTCATTTCCTTTTCCCGAACATCCATGTGCAAGTGATGTGACTTTTTCTTTTTTTGCAATCTCTAAAACTTTTTCAGCAATCAATGGTCTTGCAAGAGCTGTTGCAAGACAATATTTTTTTTGATATAATGCATTTGCCTTAATTGATGGGAAAATATAGTCTTTGACAAATTCTTTTCTTGCATCAATGTTGTAATGTTTTTTTACACCTAACTTTTTTGCCTTTGCTGCAATTTTTTTATTATCATCTCCTTGTCCAACATCCACTGTAACTGTAATTACATCCATGTCATGTTCTTCTTGTAAATATTTTACAACAACTGATGTATCTAGTCCACCAGAAAATGCAAGAATTCCTTTTTGAGTCATAAAACATCTTTTCCGTCGTAATTTGGAATTTATCTTTTGTGATACGGCTGGAATTGAATTAATTTGGAAACATCTTTGACTAGCTTAAGCTAAAATTCGATGATTATTTAACGGTCAAATATAACGCTGTTTTATGAAAAATAGATCGGTACTTGTAGCAGGAATTGTAGGTGTTGCATTGATTTCTGCGCTTATTATTTCTCAAAATTCTGATAAATCGTCTACTGAAAAGATTAGAATTGCTTTTTTTCCAAATATAGGACACGCAGTACCTATTGTTGGAATTGAAAAAGGATTCTTTGCAAATAAAATTGGTAATGAGATAAAAATTGAAACTAGAGTTTTTGATAGTGGGCCACAAGTAATTGAATCATTATTTGCGAATTCAATTGATTTTGCATATGTTGGACCAATTCCTGCAATTAATGGATATTTAAAATCTGAAAACCATAACATCAGAATTCTTTCTGGTGCTGCAAGTGGTGGTGCCAGCTTTATTGTTCATCCAAATTCAGAAATTAATAATGCTTCTGATTTTAGAGGTAAAAAAATAGCTGCTCCACAAATTGGTAATACTCAAGATGTTTCTTTGCGAACTTTTATCTCTGAACATGGATTAAAACCTGCAGAAAAAGGAGGTTCTGTAATAATCTATAATATTCCAAACCCTGACATCTATACATTATTTGTAAAAGGAGAAATTGATGGTGCCTGGGTTGCAGAACCATGGGCCACAATTTTAGAAACTGAACTTGATGGAAAACGATTATTCTATGAAGAGGATTTATGGCCAAATAATGAATTTACTACTGTTCTTTTAATTGCAAATACTGATTTTGTTAAAAAAAATCCTGCATTAGCAATTAATTTCTTAGAATCACATCAAGAAACTGTAATGTGGATTAATGAGAATCCTATTGAAACAAGAATCATATTTAATGATTTTATAAAATCACATTTGGGAAAATCAATGTCTGATGAAGTAATTGATACTGCTCTATCTAATTTGGTAATTACTTCTAACCCCCTTCCAAACTCTGTTTATTCGTTTGCAGAAAAAGCAGATGCACTTGGTTACTTGGGACGAAATGGATATGACTTGACTAATATTTTTTATTATTTTGATACTGACACTTTGGAGGTAAATTTAACTAAATGACTAAACTTGAAGCAAAAAATATTGTAAAATATTTTGCCCATGATTCACACAAACTAAAGGCACTTGGAGGTGTAAATCTACAGGTAGAAGCTGGTGATTTTGTATGCTTAGTTGGACCATCAGGATGTGGAAAATCTACCTTTTTACGAATCGTTGCAGGCTTGGAAACTCCTGATGAAGGCCAAATTCTATTTGATGGTAGACCAGTTGGTGAAACCGGTCCTGAGAGAATTATGGTCTTCCAAGAAGGTGCATTATTTCCTTGGCTCAAAGTTCAGGATAATGTAGAATTTGGACTAAAGATGGCTGGAATTCCAAAAGATGAGCGAGCAAAGATATCCAATAGATATCTGGATATGATGCAGCTAACCAAATTTGCAGACTCTTACACATTTCAACTTTCAACTGGAATGAAACAACGTGTAGCTATTGCGAGAGCTCTTGTAATGGATCCTGATGTACTGTTAATGGATGAGCCATTTGCAGCACTTGATGCACAAACTCGCGATTTATTGTTAGTTGAAATGCAATTGATTTGGGAAAAAACAAAGAAAACAATTCTATTTGTAACTCATAATGTTGCAGAAGCTGCAGTCCTTGGAACTAAAGTTGCAATTTTTACTAACCGTCCGTCAATAATTAAAAAAGAAGTTGAAAATAATTTCCCAAGACCCAGAGTCACTCAAGATGAATCATTATTAAAATTCCAACAAGACATTTTAGCAGAATTACGACCTGAGGTAAAGAAAAGTAAAGAGTGATTCTGATGGCAAAAAATTTTACTCCTCATAGAATTGCATTTTACATTGGAATAATAGTGGTCTGGCAAGTAATTTCTATGTCTGGACTTTGGCCTGATAACATTTTTCCATCTCCATATGAGGTAGCTGAAGATTTAGCATATGGTGCATCTGATGGTAGTTTATTTTATGGAATTGCAACAAGTATGTGGCGATTAGCAATTGGACTTGCTATAGCTATTGTAGGTGGTGTTGTGTTGGGAATATTTATGGCAAGAGTAGAAGTTGTAAATCAAACTGTTGGTTCACTTGTATTGGGATTACAATCAATTCCATCAATTGCATGGGTTCCACTTGCAATACTTTGGTTTGGATTAACTGATGGTGGAATAATTTTTGTTACGGCAATTGGTGCAATTTTTGCTGTAACTATTAACACCTACACTGGTGTCAAAAACATTAATCCTCACTTTATTGAGGCTGCAAGAAATATGGGTGCTAAGGGCACTCAATTGATTACTGCTGTTTTGATACCAGCAGCATTTCCATACATGATTTCAGGATTCAAGCAAGGATGGGCATTTGCCTGGAGAGGTGTGATAGGTGCCGAACTACTATTTTCATTCCTAGGATTGGGCTTTTTGTTAAATGCTGGGCGTTCTCTAACTGATGTCTCACAGGTAATTGCAATAATGCTTGTGATTATGGGAATTGGTCTTGTAATTGATGGTCTCATATTCAAGAGATTAGAACATAAAGTAATGTCACGATGGGGATTGAGATAATCTTCTATCTTCTACTTGATTTTTAATGAAATGCCAAATGCACAAATGATTATTGCAATTGCAAAATACATTACTGCAGTGTAATCAAATAGAAATGCAATACTTCCTGCAACTACAGGACCAACTACTGTAGCAATAGATATTGTTGAACTAAATATCCCAGTTGATGTGGAACGAGGATTATTTTCCATTAGATGAAAATTTCCTCCAATGAATAAAAATGCCCATGTTCCTCCCACTAGTGACATAAATGGCATTGCCATCCACCAATCTGTAATAAATGCTAATCCAATAAAGACGAAAGTTGTGCACCCAATTCCAATTTTAAATTTTGTTACATTTGAGAGATTAATTTTACTTGCCATGACATTCATCAAAATAAATGCTGTCAGTGTATTTGCAACATAAACAATTGATATTTGATAAAGTTCTGCCCCTAGTCTCTCCATTAATAATATTGGAAGTATAGTCCAAACAGCAGCTGCACCAATATGTCGAAGTAGTAATGATGAAAAAAGATACTTGTTTTTAGAAATTACTTTTTTTGTAGTTCCCGGTGTTAATTCCTTTTCTTGTTGAGGGTTTGGTAGTTTTATTGTAAACAAAAATCCAATAACAAAAGATAATGAACTAATTATGAAAATTAATTTAAGATCGTTAGCAAATCCTGCAGCTGCAATTCCTGCAAGCCATCCAAGTGCATGAAATGAAATTACCGTTGCTGCTCTTTTTTTATCAATATTTGCCTCATAGGTGTATGCAATCATTGCAGGAATCATAATTCCACTAGCAATTCCTGCTGCTATTCTAACAAGAAAGAACATTCCAAGATCATCGGCAAAATAATGCAATCCAAATGCAATGGCACAACCAATGAAGCCTAGTCTGATAAATTTGAGCCTGGTTCCTCTCTTATCTGAATGTCTTCCAAAGTAAATTTCTGATAAAATTTGGGAAAAACTAAATGATGCTACTAAGAGCCCAATCTCAAATATGGATTCGGTAACTCCCTTTGCAATTAAAGGCATGAAAACAAAAATTATTGAGATTCCTGCATGTTGAAAGAAGGTTGCACTACGAACTAGGTTATTCACTTGAATCTTTTGCATAAATGTAACTGCATCTACTTTTTACCTAATTTCAATATACGTGTCATTAACCTGAATCTTTGTGGATTTTTCTGAAAAGAGTTAAACTCTCCAAGAACATTTTGAAATTTAATTGTCTGCTAAAGAACCATTTAATGATGCATTAAAAAACCGTATTTTACTTTTTGATGGTGCTATGGGTACTGAGATTCAAAAATATGATCCAAAACCTGAAGACTTTCCAAATAATCAAGATGGCTTTAATGACGGTCTAATACTTACACATCCTGAATGGATTAAACAAATCCATAGAAATTATTTAGATGCAGGAGCTGATTGTATTGAAACAAATTCTTTTGGCTCAAATAAAATAAAATTAGATGAATATGGTTTTGGCGATCAAACTGTAGAATTTAACAAAAAGATAGCAAAATTAGCTTGTGAAGTTTGTGAAGAATATTCTGACAAACCTCGATATGTAATAGGTTCTATGGGCCCATCTGGATATTTGCCAAGCTCAAATGATCCTGACTTGGGACAAAAACCCCTTGATGAATTAAGAATTGCATTTGAGTTACAAGCTGAAGGATTAATTCTTGGAGGAGTGGATGCATTACTAATTGAAACTAGTCAGGATATATTGGAAGTAAAACTGATAATTGAAGCATGTCATAATGCAATGGAGAAAACAGGAAAGAAAGTTCCGATTATTGCAAACACTACTTTAGATCAATACGGAAAAATGTTACTTGGAACAAATATCCAAGCAGCATATACCACGGTTTCAGATATGGGGATTGATGTTTTTGGTCTGAACTGCTCTACTGGTCCAATTGAGATGAATCCTAGTGTACAGTGGCTAAATGAGCAAAATGAACATAATTTGCTAGTTGTTCCAAATGCTGGTATGCCTGAAAATCAAGGTGGACAAGCAGTTTACAAAATGACTCCTGAAAAGATGGGTGAGGCATTAAGTGATTTTCTTGATCAGTACAAAAAAGTTCGAATAATTGGTGGCTGCTGCGGTACAAATCCTGAACACATTAAAGAACTACGAAAAGTAATTGACGAAAGAGCCAACTCTATAGAGAGTTAAGTATTTAGAAAAACTGTGGTGATTTTATAATATTGAATGTTCCTAGAGTTAGTTCTGCATTAAAGGCAGTTGAATTAAAACAAATTCCTGCACCATTAATTATTGGTGAAAGAATTAACACTCAAGGCTCACGTAAAGCCAAACAACTTGTTTTGAATGATGATTATGATGGACTAGTTGATTTAGCTCGTGCTCAAGTTGAGGATGGAGCACATTGTCTTGATGTGTGTGTTGCAACAACTGAAAGATCTGATGAATTAACATTCATGTTAAATCTTGTAAAACGATTAAGTTTAGAAATTGATGCACCTCTAGTAATTGATTCAACTGATCCTGAAGTAATAGAAGCAGCTGTAAAACAAATTCCTGGAAGACCCATAATTAATTCCATTAATCTTGAAGGTGATGGGAGTAGATTCAAAAAATTAGCACCTTTAATGGCAAAATATGGTTTACCTGCAATTGCATTATGCATTGGGCCAAACGGAATGGCAAAGACTCCTCAGCAAAAAGTAGAAACTGCAGAATTACTTTATGAGACAGGAAAAAAATATGGTTTAAAGATTGAACAATTTATTTTTGATGTTTTAACATTTACTTTAGCTACTGGTGAGGATGAATTTCTTGATGCAGGAAAAAACACTTTAGAAGGAATACGACTAGTAAAAGAAAAATTTCCAAATTCATTTACAACATTGGGTTTAAGTAACATCAGTTTTGGGTTGGCCCCATACGCTAGAAAGATTCTCAACTCTGTATTTTTGTATCATGCTGTAAAAATTGGATTGGATTCTGCAATTGTTAATGCCAAAGAAATAATTCCATATGGTGAAATTGATGATAAAGAGAAAAAATTAGCAGAAGATCTGATCTTTAATACTCATCCCAATGCATTATCTGATTTAATTTCCTATTTTGAAAAAACAGGTCCGCAAGGGACTACTGAATCTAAAAAAGTAGATGTTGATCCTTCTTGGCCTGCTGGAAAACGTGCAAATTTTAGAATCGTAAATCGCCTAAAAGATGGAATTCAAAATGATGTTGTAGCGGCAATAGCTGATAAAATTGGAAAACCTGAAATCATAAAAGATAATGATGGTATTTTGTCCCTTGATGCTCCTAAAGAATTAACACATGATGGGGCAATTAAAATTCTAAATGAAGATCTACTTCCTGCAATGAAGGAAGTTGGTGACAAGTTTGGTGCAGGGGAATTAATTTTGCCATTTGTTCTCAAATCTGCTGAATGTATGAAGGCTGCAGTTGGAGAATTAGAAAAGTATCTAGTTAAAGAGGAAGGAACTAGCAAAGGCAAACTAGTTCTGGGAACAGTTTATGGTGATGTTCATGATATTGGAAAAAATTTGGTAAAAACAATTTTTCAAAATAATGGTTATTCAGTATATGATCTAGGCAAACAAGTGCCATTACAAAAATTCATAGAAAAAATTGATGAGGTAAAACCTGACGCTATTGGTTTATCTGCATTATTAGTTTCTACATCAAAACAAATGCAGTTTTTTGTAGAACATGCTAGGAAAAATAAAATGACTATTCCTATTCTTTGTGGAGGTGCTGCAATTAACAGCAACTATATCAATCGAATCGCAAAAGATGGTGGCATCTATGAGCCAGGTGTTTTTTATTGTAATACTATGTTTGAAGGACTAAAAACAATGGATGTTTTAATTTCAGATGACAAACCAAAACTTTTAGCTGATTGGAAAATAAAACTAGAAAATTGGAAAGAAAAATCTACTGCATCCATAGATCCTGACACACTTCCTAAAAGTGATATAAAGCCTGTACCTGCCCCTACTCTAAAAACAATTGGAGAACCAATTCGATTAACATTCGATCAAATCAATATGGCAGAAGTTTGGACTATGATTGATAAAAAATCATTATTCAAATTATCTTGGGGGTTGAGAGGAAAGGCAGGCTCTGCATCTGAAGATGATCATGAGCAGATTCTAACAGAATGGAAGATGCGCATAATTAGAGAAAAACTCTTTGAACCCCAAATTGTTTATGGTTATTTCAAATGTCATAACAAAAATAGAAAATTACTAGTAGAGAATCCTCACGGGGAGGATGTGGAATTGGAATTTCCTCGTTCTACAAAACCTGATCACCTATGTCTGACAGATTATTTTGGTGAAAATGATATTGTTGCATTTCAATCTGTAACTGTTGGGAATAAAGTAGCACAAATCATTGAACAGTGGAATAAGGAAGACAAGTATACTGATGCATATTATCTGCATGGATTAGCCGTAGAAGTTGCAGAAGCTTTGGCAGAATGGGTAAATCGTAAAATAAAATCTGAAATGAATTTAGAAAAAGGTGGTTTAAGATATAGCTGGGGATTCCCCAGTTGTCCTGATGTTGCACAACATCACTTGGTATGGAAATTATTGCAACCTGAAAAGTCTGGAATGACATTAACTGAATCTGGACAGATAATTCCTGAACAATCTACTGCAGCAATAGTTGTTCATCATCCTGATGCAAAATATTTTGTTCTCTAACTATTTTTTTGCAAAAATTCATTCAAGCCATTAAAATCATTTGGAGATGTAATTAAAACATCCCCCGTCAAATCATGAATTTTTTTTACAAACTCTTCAAAATTTTGATTATAGGATGCAAAATCTAAATTCAAAAATTTTGCTGATTTTTCATTTTTTTCTGAAGGAAATAAAATAATTGGAATTATTGAAAATCCTTTAAGATTATCTACGAGATTTTGAACTTGTTCTATTTTTTGAATTACTTGAGTCATGAATCCTTTGGGTTTAGCATCTAACTTTTTTGAAATTTTTGTAAAATCTGGGTTATTTGAAATGGAAAGGTACAAATCAATTTTAGAATCTATTTTTTCATCTCTTAGTCTCTTTAGTACTGTACTTGGGAATTGGCCTGAATCTGGAGTTCCAGTTTGTGATGGATCTCCCATTAGGATTAAAATTCCAGAAAAACCTACATCAATGCATTTTTTTACATATTCTGAAATCTCTTTCTCACTTTTGTCTCTAACTCTCAGACTTACAGTAATAGGAATATTTGGAATTTCTGTTTTTAGTTTTTTACCAACTTCAATTGGTGATACTCTTTGGTGACCAAGTACATTTTCTGTAAGGTGTATTGCATCACATTTTTTTGATATGCTTTTTATTTTATCGAGAAATTTTGATACTGATTCATCCGTGTTTACTCCAGGTAAAATTTTTGGTGGATTTGCTTCGTATCTGATTGTCATATTGTCGTTTTTT